>CAZKNG010000044.1:0-15377 GCA_964554125.1 uncultured bacterium
TGTTCACTCAGGTCCGTGGAATCTCTCCCCTCTCTTCATGTCAAATCCCCTTAAGAACTGCTCCGCTTCGAGAGGCCGCCTTCCTTCTACCTGAATCTTCTTTATCTCCAGAGCTCCTGTTTTGCAAGAGACAACGAGCCGGTCTGAACTCTGCAAAACAGTACCCGGCAAGTCAGGCCTTTTAATCAGATCACAAGGCCAGGCATCTTTTATTTTTATGTACTTACCACGGAAGTACGAGAAACTGCCGGGCCAGGGATTCATCCCTCTTATATGATTGTACACTTTCAGAGCATCTTCATCCCAGGGTATAAGCCCGTCAATCTTCTTAAGCAGGGGGGCGAAACTTATCCCTTCCTCCCTCTGGGGCACAGGTTCTATCCTGCCGGCATCTATTCCTTTAAGAGTATCAATAAGCAGGGATGCGCCCGCGGAGGCAAGTCTGTCAAAAAGCTCCCCTGCTGTTTCCTCCGGCTTGATCCCTGTTACTTCCTGAAGATAAACAGGCCCCGCGTCAACCTCTTTCTCCATCCTTATAGTTGTTACACCTGTAAAAGCATCTCCGTTTGCAACAGCTCTGTTAATGGGACTCGCTCCCCTGTAGGAAGGAAGAAGAGAAGCGTGGAGATTCACGCACCCCTTCGAGGGTATTTCAAGAACACTTTCGGGAAATATCAAACCGAATGCGACAACAACAAAAAAATCAGGCTTCAGACCGAGAAGATCATTCTTAACATCACTGTCATTCAGACTGCTTATAGTCCTCACCGGAAGACCGTTCTCTTGAGCTAACCTCTTTACCGGAGTTGAAACCAGCCTCTTCCCTCTTCCTTTGACTCTGTCCGGTTGAGTTACAACAAGGGAAGGTCTGTAATCAGAACTCATAAGCCGTTCCAGTGCGGGAACAGCAAAATCAGGTGAACCGAAAAAAACAACCATTTTATCCCTTACTGGCGTTTTCGCGGGAAAGTTTCTTCAATTTACCCCGGATCATAGCTTTCTTGGCAAAAGAAAGATGATCTATAAACAGTATTTTATTAATATGATCAACCTCATGTTGGATTATTCTGGCCGGAAGGTTATAAAACCTGCCTCTTTGTTCTTTTCCCTCTAATGTTTGATACTTAACATCCACTTCCAATGCCCTCTGAACATCCCCCCTTATATCAGGTATGCTGAGGCAGCCTTCCTCCATCTTATCATATTCATCGGAAGAAGCTATTATTTCCGGATTCATCATCGCCTGAATCTTAGGTGAATTCTCAGGATCGGAATAAAAAACAATTACCCTTTTAGATATACCAACCTGTGGAGCGGCAAGACCGATACCCTGCTCGGAAATCATTATGCTTTTCATTCTTCCGACAAAGCTTTCAAGCTCAGGGCCGAAATCCACTACAGCCTCAGCTCTGGTTCTTAATACATCGGCGCCGTATGTTTTTATTTCCATAGATTTCATGAATTTTCCCTCCTTATCTCTGCTACTTATAAGACAGGGTTATATTCAGGCTATTCTTCATTCTTCTCCAATACAGTAGCGACGGCGGTTTTAACAAGCTCCACCTTTACGTCATCTGATATTTTTATGACGATAATATGATCTTTGACATCGACTACTTTTCCATGAAGCCCTCCATTAGTAATTATTCTGTCGCCTCTGCTCAGCTTTGAGACCATATCTCTGTGTTGTTTCTGCTTCTTCTGCTGCGGTCTGATAAGGATGAAGTAAAAGATTATGAAGATGGCTACAATTGGCAGAAGATTTACCAGAAGTGATCCACCGCCTTCACTTCCTCCCGCGGCAGAACTGAACGCGAACATCAGATAGGACATTATTCCTCCCTTTTTAAAGTCTAACTAGTGATTATCTCTCTTATTATAAAATTCCTCCCTCCACTGGAGGAAAGAACCTTCTTCAATAGATTGCCTTATTTCGGCAAGCAAATTCAAGTAAAAATAAAGATTATGGTATGTTGAAAGGCGCGGACCCAACAATTCACCCGCCATGAAGAGGTGCCTGAGATAACTGCGCGAATAATTCCCGCAGACCTCACATTCACATTCCGGGTCTATCGGACCGAAATCATCCTTATTAGCTGCGTTTTTAAGCACGACTTTGCCGGTCGATGTAAATACCGTTCCATTCCTGGCGTTTCGCGTAGGCATAACACAATCAAACATATCCACTCCTCGGGCAATTGCCTCCACAAGGTCTTCAGGAAAACCAACTCCCATTAGATACCTCGGTTTATCTACAGGAAGAATATCAGCAACTAAGCGGGTAATATCAAGTAATTCATTCTTTGGTTCTCCAACAGACAATCCGCCTATCGCGTATCCCGGAAAATCAAGGGCTGTGATTTCACGCACAGACCGCTCTCTCAAATCGGGAAAGACAGACCCCTGCACAATACCGAAAAGCGCTGGACGGGTATCATCTGCAATACCCGGGCAATTTATATGCTCGATACTTTTCCGGGCCCAGAGAGTAGTTCTTTCCAGGGCATCTTCCGCCCTTTCCCTTCCGCACGGATATTCAACACACTGGTCTAATACCATAATAATATCCGCTCCTATATCAAGCTGTATATCCACTACCCTTTCCGGCGTGAACATATGTCTTGATCCGTCTATATGGGATTGAAATTCTACTCCTTTGTCGCTGACACGGTTTAAATCAGCGAGACTGAAAACCTGATACCCGCCGCTATCGGTCAGAACAGGCCCGTTCCAGGACATAAACTTCCCGATACCGCCCCCGGCGGATATTATATCCTCACCCGGCCTCAAATGAAGATGATATGTGTTGGCTAAAATTATATCAGCGCCGATCTCACGTAAATCTGCCGGTGAAAGGGTCTTTACAGTACCAAGAGTGCCAACCGGCATAAAAACGGGAGTATCTATCCCTCCATGGTCTGTTTCTATATACCCCCTCCTCGCTCCATTATCCGTATTCAACAACTTGAAACTGAAGGACACTCTAAATCCCCCTTATTGGATAAACATTACGTCACCATAACTATAAAAGCGAATACCTCTCTTAGCGGCCCAATCGTAAGC
Organism: uncultured bacterium; assembly: GCA_964554125.1. Lineage (GTDB taxonomy): Bacteria > Krumholzibacteriota > Krumholzibacteriia > Krumholzibacteriales > WJIX01 > JAGHBT01. The sequence continues at coordinate 3,064 of CAZKNG010000044.1, forward strand.
GTAAAGCATATTCTCCCTGCCCGCAAAAGCTGAGACCAGCACAAAGAGGCTCGATCGGGGTAAATGCAGATTCGTAATAAGAGCGTCTGTGATCCTGAATTTGAACCCTGGAGATATAAACAGCTTCGTGCCGCCGGTTATCCAGACCTCACCATCTTTTTCATCTTCTGCTCTATCTTCAATTACTCCCGCTGCCAGAGATTCCAGAACCCTCGTAGTGGTAGTGCCAACAGCAATCACCCTGCGCTTATCCTTCTTAGCCTGTTTTATTTCATTCCAGACTTTCTTTCTTATTTTAATATATTCATATGATAATTCGTTTTTCTCAACTATCTCGTTTCTGAGCGGCCTGAAAGTACCCGGTCCCACATGAAGAGTCAAAGGCAGAACAGAACAGCCCTTCCATTTGATCTTTTGTAAAAGTTCGTCGGTAAAGTGAAGTCCCGCCGTCGGCGCCGCGACAGACCCCTTATTAGAAGCATAGACAGTCTGGTAACGTCTTCTGTCAATCTCCTCACTCTCCCTTTTTATATAAGGAGGAAGGGGCATCAAACCGTATTTCTCAATAAATTCCCATTCGGAGGTTTCTACAGATAGTCTTATTTCCCATTCCCCCCTTCCAACTTCCCTTACTATCACAACAGAATCTGAGTCCTTCCCAACAAGTATCCGGTCACCTTCCCTGATACGCTTCGAGGGCTTAACCAGTGCAGTCCAGATTCCCCTTCCGGTCTGTCTTATCAAGAATATTTCAATACGAGCCCCCGTAGGCTTTCTTCCGTATATCCGGGCGGGGATTACTTCCGAATCATTGATTACGAGAAGATCACCGACCCGCAGGTACCTGGCAATATTGGAGAAACGGGTCTCTTTAATGCCTCCGTGTCCCCTGCCGAATATAATCAATCTGCTCTCTTCGCGGCTTTGTGAGGGATACTGCGCGATAAGTTCGTCGGGTAAATTGTAGTCAAAATCGCTTAGTTTCATTCTATTATCTTCTACATATAAACTGATCAATCACTGAATATGTCGCCTTGTTTCCCCTCCCGGCCCGCACAATCAATCCCGAGATGTTTTATTCCAGCTTCGGTAATCACGCGCCCTCTTGATGTTCTCTGCAGAAACCCCTTCTGAATCAGGAATGGTTCGTATATATCCTCTATAGTATCGACTTCCTCAGATACCGCTACAGCTATTGAATTAATGCCGACCGGTCCTCCGGAAAATTTCTTTGTGATAATTTCGAGAATATTTCTGTCCATTTCATTGAGGCCCAGGTTATCTATCCTGAGTTTGTCAAGTCCGTATTCAACAATATCTTTATCAATACGCCCTGTGCCCTTTACCTGCGAGAAATCTCTTACTCTTCTTAATAACCTGTTCGTAATTCTTGGAGTACCTCTTGAACGGCGGGCTATTTCGGCCGCGCCTTCATCATCGATACTGATCTCCATAACACGCGCCGAACGCTTAGCTATAGATAATAAATCCTTCGTGGAATAATAGTCCAGCCTTGCCACAATCCCAAACCTGCTTCTCATTGGAGAAGTTATCATGCCCGCCCGAGTAGTTGCTCCGACAATTGTAAAAGGCTCTATGGAAAGTGAATAATATCTGGCGTGAGGTCCTTTATCAACAACCAGTTCGCATTTAAAATCTTCCATCGCGGGATAAAGATGTTCTTCGACTATAGTATTTAACCTGTGAACCTCGTCTATAAACAAGACATCTTTCCGTTCGAGCTGGGTAAGGATGGCTATCAACTCGGCGGGCTTCTGGAAAACAGGTCCCGACGAAACATTGATATTCACTCTGAGTTCTTTAGCGATAATATGAGCCAGAGTTGTTTTGCCAAGCCCCGGGGGACCGTACAGCAGAACATGATCAAGCTGCTCATCTCTCTGCTTTGCCGCCTCGATAAATACTGCAAGATTTTCTTTCAATTGCTTCTGACCGACAAACTCGGAAAGAGTTTCCGGCCTGAGCATCGATTCTACTCTTCTATCCTCAGGTGTCGCTGAAGAATCTGTAAGTCCATTTTCAGTCAAAAACAAATCACCCCATTCATTCCTACAAGCTTCTTCTAAGCAACTCTCTTACAATATCTTCAACTCCCGGTAAATTGGAAATATCTTCGGATGAGAGGCTGTTAATTGCCTTTTGAGCAGAAACTCTTGTAAATCCCAGAGAACACAGAGCGGCTGTTACTTCTTCTACCATATCGTCATCCTCTGTAACAGCACTTATCCGTGAATCCGCCCCGTATTCTTTTGCGTCGATCTTATCTTTCAGCTCCAGAATGATTCTTTGAGCCGTTTTCTTCCCAATCCCTTTGAAAGCTGTCAGGGCGGAATCCTTCTCAGCGCATATAAGACCTGCAAGCTCTGAAGCGGTGCTCGCCGAGACAATACCCATAGCCACCTTGGGACCCACTCCGCTTACGCCCAGCAGGGAAAGAAAAATCGATTTATCCTCTTCGTCGGCGAATCCATAGAGTACAATCGCGTCTTCACGGACATACATATATGTAAAGAAGGAGACGGCCGCGCCTTTAGGCCCAAGCTTCCTTAAAGTTCTCGAAGGAATGAAGAGCTCCAGCCCCACACCGCCGGTTTCGACGATAACACTCGTTTCTTTCTTCGCGGTCAATACCCCTTCAAGGGTTGCTATCAAATCAGTCCTCCCAGTTTGCTGGAAATTCTTGATATATGACAGAAAGCTATCGCTATGGCATCTGTTTCATCCGCGGTCTCAGGCTTGTGTTTGAGTTTTAATAATTTATCAACCATCGCGGCAACCTGTCTCTTAGTGGCTGTTCCCGTTCCAACAACGCCGCGCTTAACTTCCCTCGGTGAATACTCAAAAATATTCTTGCCTGCCTCTGCAGCTGCAAGTAGAATTACGCCCCTGACTTCAGCTAGAGAAAAAACACTTTTAACATTTCTCGACATAAAAATACCTTCTACGGCAACATCGTCAGGATCAAATTTATCGAGGATTCTGTCCAGACCATTCTTCACCATCAAAAGCCGTTCGGGACGGGGAGTTTTTCTCTTTACTTTAATAATACCCGAATCCAGACATACAATCTCACGTCCCTGTTTTTCCAGCAGGCCGTATCCTGTCACATAGCTTCCGGGATCAATGCCAACTGTTATGGACACAATTTAACTCCTATCAAACAACTCAACCGCCTGAATGTTTCAGGGTTGGCAGACATTACCCGGTTAAATCTATTTGTCAGATTTCTTCTTCAACTTCATTTAGGATTTCATCAGGAATATCAAAATTCGCGCTCACCCTCTGCACATCATCCTGATCCTCCAGGGAATTGATTAATTTCAAAACACTAACGGCATGGTTTCTGTCCAGCTTAACAGTAGTGTTTGGTATCAGGGAAATCGCCGCTTCCCGACATTCTATTCCTTCCTTAACGATTTCTTTATGGAGCGTTTCGAAATTCTCCACGGGAGCTATTAATTCATAAACGTCCTCATCAGATTCAATATCTTCAGCTCCGTTCTCGAGAGCAATTTCATATATCTGCTCTTCATCAGCCTGGGATTTATCGATCACGATCACCCCTTTTTTCTTGAACAGATAGGATACGGAATGGGGTTCCCCGAGGTGACCGCCGTATTTTGTAAATAGATGCCTTACTTCAGCGCTTGTTCTGTTTTTATTATCAGAGAGACATGTTACAAAAACCGCTACTCCTCCCGGCGCGTATCCTTCAAACGCGCAAGCTTCATATGTTACTCCGGGAAGTTCTCCGGTACCTCTCTTTACCGCCTTTTCAATATTATGCTTAGGCATATTATTGTCATTGGCGTTTTGGATGGCAGTTCTAAGAGCGGGGTTTGAATCCTCGTCTCCCCCGCCTTCCTTGGCCGCGACCACGATCTCTCTTATTATTTTTGTAAAGATCTTTGCTCTTTGAGCGTCAGCTTTCCCCTTTTTCCTCTTTATTGTGCTCCATTTAGAATGTCCAGACACCGATTGCCTCCCGCAAAGTTATTAATCACTCTCTTCATTCTCCATCTCTGACTGAGCTATTACCTTTTGAGCCTGATCATGCGGAACAGTTTCATAATGGGAGAATTTTCTTGTGTGGCTGGCTCTGCCCTGAGTCATGGACCGAAGGGAAGTCGAATATCTGTATAAGTCGGCTAGTGGAACATGGGCCGTAATCTTCTGTCTCCCGTGTTCCTGTTCGGTTCCCTGAATTTTACCTCTTCTCATTGAGAGATCACCCATCACATCACCCATATGGTCTTCAGGAACAAACACTTCAATTTCCATTATGGGCTCTAAAAGAACCGGTTTGGCTTCTTTCATAGCTATCTTGAAACCCTTTTTCCCCGCGGCCTTGAAAGCCGCGTCTGAAGAATCTACACTGTGATAAGATCCATCATAGAGGGTTGCTCTCAGATCAACAATTTTATACCCCGCCAGAACTCCGGCTTCCATAGCTTCGATAATCCCCTTTTCAACAGCCGGAATATGCTTTGTAGGCACATTGCCGCCCACAACTTCATTGACAAACTCAAAACCTTCACCCCGGGAAAGGGGTTCAAGTTTCAAGTAGACATCACCATACTGGCCTCTTCCGCCGCTTTGTTTCTTATGTTTCCCCCTTGCGGAGGCTGAAGCAGAAATTGTCTCAAGATACTCAACTTTCGGAGGTACCATCTCCACATCCACATTATATCTATCCTTCAGCCTGCTTAGTATTACGTCAAAATGCTGTTCACCCTGTCCGGAAAGTATAGTCTGTCTTAACTGCTGGTTGCTCTCTATAGTGAAGCTCACATCTTCCTCGGCGAGTTTGTTGAGCCCCATACCAACCTTGTCCATTTCTCCTTTTACTTTCGGCACAATCCCGGTTCGGATAGAAGGAGAGGGACACTCAATTTCGGGAACCAGAACCGGATTGCTCTTGTCGCAGATTGTAGTATTTACTTTTGCTGTTTTCAGCTTCACAGCCGCGCCGATATCACCGGTAGGGATAGTGTCGGTATCCACTTTCTTCTTTCCATTCATAAAAAACAGCTGGCCTATCCTTTCAGAAGATTCCTCGTTCGCGTTATACAGATCCTGGCTCCCTGAGACCTCTCCCGAGAAGACCTTAAGGTAGGACAAATCACCAATATCCTTTTCTGAGAAAGATTTAAAAACAAAAGATATAACAGGCGAGTCCTTATCAATTTTTACCTTTTTTAAATCATCTGAAGAAGGGGTTTTCACCTCTATTTCACTTCGCCACTGAGGCGAAGGCAGCATTTCTATTATCAAATCAACAAGCTGTTTAACCCCAATATTGTCAGTGGCTGAGGTAACAACCATAGGCGCCAGAGTTCCCTGATTACAACCCGCTCTTAAACCTCGGGCCAGTTCTTCATCGCTCAGCTCGCCGGACTCGAGAAACTTCTCAAGGAGGGAATCATCGGATTCAGCCGCAAAGTCCTGAAGCTTCTCTCTCCACCCCTTGACCTCATCAGACATCTCATCAGGAATATCCTCTTCCTTGAAATCCCCTGTCGAACCATCAGAATATACATAAGCCTTCTTATTCAATATATTTACAACGCCTTTGAATTCCCCGCCCTGTCCAATCGGAAGCAGAAGAGGCATGACTTTCTTGCCAAGTTCCTCATGCGCTTCATTTACACATTTATTGAAATCGGCATGCTCTTTATCCATTTTGTTTACACACACTATTCTCGGAAGGTTGTTCTTCTCCAGATAACCCCAGGCCTTTTCTGTCCCAGCTTCGACGCCGTGCTCTGCGCTCAGTACGACAACCACACCTTCAACAACCTTCAGCGCGGCTATCATCTGACCTATAAAATCATCGTAACCCGGAGTATCAATAAGGTTTATCTTTTTCCCACCATGATCAACCGCGGTAATATTCGATGAAACCGATATTTTTCTCTTAATCTCTTCAGGATCTGAATCCATTACAGTGTTGCCTTCTTCAACCTTGCCCATTCTGTTAATAACACCCGCATTATAAAGAACTGCTTCACATAGAGAGGTCTTCCCCGATGATTGATGACCGACAAATGAAACATTCCTTAATTCATTGATATTGTATTTCTTCAAAGATAACCTCCAATTCTTACAATAATTAACAATAAATTTCTGTATTAATAATCAGTAATCAGCGCCGGATTAGAACAACGATTTGACCGGTCCTGCTTGGACCTGCCTGATCAAATTATCCAATACTAACTAAGCACCTTACTTAAATATAAAAATAAGATCGTAATTATCCAGAGAATAACCACGGGAATTACCGATTTTTTTATCTCTATTCTGAAAATAGCTGCTATTCCAAGTGTCAAAACAAAATAATACCAGATACCAAAGACACTCAAGCTCTCAAGAAAAGCAGCCCAGAATCCTTCCAGATCCGGGAATAAAGCAGCTAAGCTTAGAGAAATTCTGGCCCCCTCTGACGATTCAATAGCCTCAATCCCTCTTGACCTTATAATAATCACGCTGATAATCTGTTCAACGATTGCAATAAACCCGGTAAAAGTCACAAGACTCAATGATTTCCTGTAATCGGAACGCGCGCTTAGCAGATTAACACCTGTATTGACTATCCACGCGTAGATTAGATAAATAACAAGTATCCCTACCGGAGCTAATATTAAACCGTAAGGACCGAATTTATCCATATTCTGTAACGCCCTGCTCAACTGCTCTTCGTTAATCCCTCTTTCATTGAGAGATAATATATGACGCTGGATGGGCAGGCTGAACCATCCGATAATAATCTGAATTACCCCTAGAACAATAAAAGCCTTCCACCACTGAAGTCCGGCATCTATCCTCCTGAAAACTTTATTAGGTTCAAGGAAGATATCTCCGATTGAGGCGAGCAGGCCACCGCTCTGAATCTGTGTTTCAACTCCTTCAAAGGCATCATTATCTTCCATTTCATCCATTTCATACTCCCCGATTTTAAAGTTATCTTGCAAAGCATCAATGCATATCCGTTTTTTTGACAGACTAAACAATAGACTACTCTGCCCCTGCTGTCAAAGGGTTTTAGACCGGGTATAAAGTAATATTTTATACAGAAAAAAGGGCCCGCTTTCTAAGGCGGGCCCTGCGGGGGATTGAATATTAATTCTATTTATCCTCAAGTTCTTTCAGACGGTCCTCAATATCTTTTATCCTCTTTTCAATATCCTTCATATTCTTTTGCAGAGATTTCTCCGTTTTCCCCTTGAGGATAGCAATTTTTTTATTTAAAGATTCAAGGTCTTCAAGCTTATCTTCAAGATCGATGCACTCTTTTGTTATTATGCGAAAATCCTGTTCCTCCCCGGGGATTTCAAGCTTGTAAATCTTTTTTTCCGGAATCTCAAAGCAGCTCTCATCGCCGATATCTTCGGGTGTGAAATGAAATTCTTTTTTCTCCCCGCGGCGGAGGATAATCATTTTGAACCCTTCCCGGCAATCTCTAAGGAGTTTGTGATATCCTTCGAGAGACTTTATCTCTTTACCGTTTATTTCAACTATGATATCGCCACTCTTAATACCTGCTTTATCGGCCGAACTCCCTTCTTTAACACCGGTTACCAGAATACCTTCATCTTCATCCACATCAAAATAGCCGGCCATATCCTTATCCAGATCAGAAAGTTCAAGGCCTTCAATACTGTTTCTCCTGAAATACCTGTCTACAACACCGCCTACAGACCTGCCGATCCGCCTGCCCATCTTTCCCATCTTCTCAGCATATTCATCCCAGTCATAATCAACGATATGAGAATTATACTTCCTGCCTGTAAGCTTGACATCAACCCTTTTCCTGTCTCCCCCTCTGAAAAAGACAATTTCAACTCTGTCACCGGGGCTTTTTTCACTCACCATACGGGAAAGCCCCTTAGTATCATCTACTACGCTGCCGTCAAAAATATAGATAATGTCATCGGTTTCCAATCCCGCTTCCTCTGCCGGACTGTCATCGATTACATCCATTATCAGAACACCACTGCTGTAAGGGTATCCTTCATCTTCGATAGTTTCTTCCGGGATATCTGACATATAAATACCAAGGAACGCTCTTTCGCTATCTTCATCCTCACCGGAAACAACAACTCTGCTTTTCCCGGCGTAGGCGCAATCGACAAAAGAGAGTGAAATCCCGATAAACAAGATAACAATTAATAACCCTGCACGTTTCATTTCTTTCTCCTCCTCTTACAGATCAAACACGGTTGATTAGCACTTCCCCATCCTTTCTTCTATCCATATATATTCTTTAAATCGGAAAAAGTTTCAATTTCAGGTAAAATAAGTAAAGAGCACACGCCCCGGTTTGACACGAACGGTCACATAAAAAGGCTTTAACTTATTACAGTGCATTTAGTAATTTGTGATTTCATAGAAACAGGCATCTATCCATCTTTTTCGGGGAGTTATTCGACCGCCATTATCTGTTTTGGAGGAGATATTTTCAGCTGTTTATATAAATTTACGTACTCGGGCACTTGGACCGGCTAGATGAATTTACAGAAAGAAAGTTACACCGATAATCTTAATTATATAGCATCTTTTATGTAAACTTTATAAACATTTCCTCTTTGGAACTATTTATTTATAGGTGTGATCCCTGCTGCAAGGTAGAGTAAAGATTAAATAATCTTTCCATTCCACAGTTCCTTCAGAAAATCTCTCCAGGGGATGATCTCTATTCCTCTATGAATTCTTTTCTTCCTCTCATTACAGACAATTACCGCCCTCTCAGGAGAATAGTCCCCTTTAAAGGTGGATATGGCTTTGATGTCCCTTCTGTCCACTCTGGTTTTTCCTTTTATTTCTATAGCGATCTTCCCTCTGTCAAGAATGAAGTCAACCTCAAGACCTGTCTTTGTTCTCCAGAAGTTGATATCAAGATTTCTCTTGTTATAACCTCTGTATGCCGCTATCTCCATGAGAATAAAATGCTCGAAAGCCTTACCGAACTGTTCTCCCCTCTCTTCCTGCAAACGGCGTCTGGTCAGAAAGCCCGCTACACCCACATCAAAAAGATAGTATTTGGGCGCCTTGGTTATAACCTGGCGCGATTGCCTTTTCTTGAAAGGATCGATCCTGACTGCAAGCAATGTGTCTATGAGAATTTGATAGTATTCCTTTACCGTTTTTGAATCCACTCCGCAGTCACGGGCTATATTTGAATAATTGGTAAGTTCCCCGTGACTGTATCCGAAAGCTTCAAAAAATCTGCTGAATGCGGCAATTTTCCGGGTCAACCCTTCCGCAAAGACCTCCTCCTTTAAATAATCCTGGACGTATGCTTCAAGGGACTTTAGGTATTCCCCTTCCCCCTGTAAATAGTGTACGGGCACCAGGCCATGATTTAAGATATGCAACAGGTCATACCCCTCCAGCTCCGGAGTAACCAAGGGAAAGATCTCGTAGCGCCAGGCTCTTCCACCCAGAAGGTTAACATTCCCCCTTTTCAACTTCCTGGCACTGGAGCCACACAGAATAAAGCTCAAACCCTTGTTCTCTATCAGCCAGTGTACCTCGTCAAGAACCTGCGGCACCTTCTGTACCTCATCGAGTATTACCGGGGACTTAAGCTTACGGGCCGGTTGCGCAAGCAGCTGCTCTCTTAGCAAAGCAGGATTTTTCGACATTGCCAGAAAAAGATCTGTCTTTAGAAAATCATAGATTATACTATCAGGAAAATTATCTTTAAGATAAGTTGTCTTGCCCGTTTTTCTCGGTCCCCACAGAAAAGCCGATTGATTCCCGGGAAGTTCTATATTCAGCACCCTTTTAATATTACTCATAGGAACATAACTCCATAATAGTCATACCATTCTGGAGTATACTCTATTTTAGTTGATACGTCAAGGAATAAATACACTGGAGTTTCCCCGATTTATAAATCGATTCTACCGTCAGGAGGTTTCAGGCAGCTTTCACTAAGATTGACAAAGTTAATCTAGTGTCGGCCGATTTGCCAAATAGTGGTTCTAGACAGGAAAACCTCTAAGCTACTGATGGAAGTCGCTCGAGTAGAGCGGGACTAACCGATTCTATATAAGTTGATTTAACCGGAGGCACGTATAGAGTTTTAATCGGAAGAAAAATCAAGTAGTTTTTTCAAACCTCTTGCTCCACTCTTTGTCCCTGGATAGGGAAGAACTGTCTCTAGCGCTTAGAATCTCGGCATCCCTGTCATCGGATAGAGACTCCTGGATATCTCTTGTCGTTTCAGCTTTATCCCAGACTGAGAATCTCCTGCCGGAAATATATGTGACAATCGCAAAAAGAGCAGCAGTGTTTACCATAACGAAATAGAAGGGAATATAGATTATCTTTCGCTGCTTAGCTTCTCCCTCGATAAAGAGCCCCGTAAATGCCAGTAGGTAAAAAAGAGACTGAAGTATAAAAAGAGTTAAAAATAAAGGTTCATCCGCGAGAAATAGATTCACCGTATATAAAACGGGGAGTATTGGCCCAATCCACCATCTCAACAATTTTCTTGAAACGAATTGAAAAATATGGCCCGGTCCGCAAAAATTCTTTCTCAGATACCCAAAACCTGTCAATCCACGTATTATTATCCTGTATTTTCTCTTAAATTCTTCAGTTAATAAAGTGCTTACCTTCTCAGTCGCAACCGCTTCGGGTTCATAGACCACTCCAAAACCCTGCGAAAGTATGTCGGCCGGTATCTGAAAATCATTCGCAATATCAACAGATACTGAGCGGTAGAGCCTCCTTCTAATCGCGAATATGGTCCCCGTTCCAACTAATACTGATTTCAATCTGCTCTCAAGCCTGTTAAGAAATGATTCATATCTCCAGTAAAGGCTTTCCCCTTTACCTACATTGGACTTACCGTCGATGTATGTCAGGTTACCAATAACACATCCTATATCCGGGTCTTTAAAATTGCGCACAAGTTTGCTGACAGCATCCCTCCTGTAGAAAGCATTGGCGTCTGAAAAGACGATAATATCATCTTCAAGCCCCACTAAAGCTCTATTGAGAGTAGCGCTCTTGCCGCTCCTTTTTTCAAATGCCTTAAGATAGACATTCTTTCCGGCATATTCTCTGACAATTTCGTTGGTACCGTCATCTGAAGCATCGCTGGCTATAACTATTTGAAGTTTATCCTCAGGGTAGTCAAGCTGGAGACTGTTTTCGATCTTATCTCTTATAATCCTGCTTTCGTTATGAGCCGAAATAATAAGTGCGACGGTTGGAAGGTCATAGCTCTTATCAGTCCCTGATCTTTTCCTGAAAAGGCCGGCTACAAAGAGTATAAGCGGATATCCCGCATATATATAAAGCATTACGGAAAGCAATGATACAAATACTATCTTTAAAGATAATTCCATTTTTTCTCCGCGGCATTAGCCGGTAGATGCTGACTTAACATTATAACCCAGTGTTAAATAATATTAAAGCAGTGAATATAAAAAACACGCTATACTTTTTCTTTTTATAAAGCAAGTTTTATTTTTTCAACTTCAAAAAGAAAACTATAGCGTATTTTCTATACAGATACCTTTCATATACTGTTTATTAAATATATCCGCAGAATATCAGAATGTCAACATCATAAAAATGGGTATTCTTTTCATTCAAATCAAAAGATCCTTAATAGATTGGGCACACCAAAGGGTTACGCCTGTTTTACGTAACCGGGATGAACACTATCAGGAGATTCAGTTCAGCTTTTTGTTTTCCGCGCCGGAGTAATAGATAAACCTGCCGGCACCTCTACCGTGGGTACCTATCCAGATTCTACCGCTTGAATCTTCATGGAGCGCGAGAACCCCCTTACCCGGGAACCCCGACAGAACTTTCAGATGCCTCCATCTATCTCCGCTTAGAATGAAAATGCCGTTTTCCTTCGTTCCCAACCATAAATCTGATCTTTCAGTCTCTATCAGTGCTGACGGAGATATTCCAGATCCCGTTTGAGGAAGGTCAATTCTGGACCATTTACCTCTGTGATTGAAATAGATTCCATCCTCACCGGCGATCATCACATTCCCGGAATTATCCCTTCCCATACAGCACTCCCGGCCGGAGAAGGTTCTGCCGCCAGAGCCTGAAAGAATATAAACATCAGGGTCATTCATAAAAGTTATATCTTTATCTACCTCTCCACGCCGGGCAGCTTTACCAGCAGCGGGACCTGAACACTTCCAGCCGGAGTCCGTATAACAGGCTGTTTCACCCGCAGGTGTAATAACCCACGGTTTCCCCGACCTGTCGAAAATAATATCTTTTATGGCGTTCCCCGGAAGTCCATTTTCAACTGT
>CAZKNG010000044.1:15477-18049 GCA_964554125.1 uncultured bacterium
ACCTGTCGAAAATAATATCTTTTATGGCGTTCCCCGGAAGTCCATTTTCAACTGTATAATGATACCATTTACCGTCGTTAAAGTTCAGGACTCCGCTTTCGAATGTTCCAAACCATATACCCTTACCGGAATCAGCCGCCAGAGAGGTGAAATACTCAGTTGGAAGCCCGCTCCGTCTGTCAAAAACCTTCCATGAATCTCCCGAGGACCGCAGAATTCCAAAGCGGGTGGTAATCCACATACTTCCCGCGTCTCCAACCGCTATATCCGTTACAGCTTCTGAATAGGATTTATCGGGCAGGGATAATTGGGTGAGGTCTTCCCCCAGCTTAAAAACACCGTTAATGGTAACAAAATAGATCAGATCCTTATATCCGTATATCTCTGATACTCGCGAGGCTGGAAATCCCTGAGGGAGCCTGAACTTACGAGAACTTTCCCGATCGACGGTTATTATTATCCCCTCGTCTGTTCCGAGATAAGTTCTGCCGGAAAGATCATGATGAATCGAAAGAATATTGTACCTGTTAAGAGGAATACCTGGAATCCTGTATCTCGTCCAGCCCGATCCGTCATAGTAGCTCAACCCCTCATTACCCCCGGCAATCAGTTTCCCGGTAAGATCGAGACTGAAGGAATTAATATTCCAACCGGGAAGTCCGTCCCTCTCTGTATAATTAGTTACACTGCCAAATTTATATCTGGAAACCCCCTGCCTGCAAACAGCTATAAAGAGATTTTTTTCTTCATCAAAAGCAAGGTCATTTATCGAACCGATCGGAATATTATTTCCGTACCGCATAGATTCCCATTTAAAACTGTCGGCGTAACAAATACCGCTTGCCGTACCGAACCATATCCTGGAGGCTGTTTCCTCAACGATTTTCAACACCCTGTTATCCATAAGGGAATCTTGTTCGGTAAAAACTGTCAGGGAATCACCTGAAATATAACCGCACCCGTTTCCATAAGTGGATATCCATATCCTACTGCTTCCGACCGTAAGATCTCTTATTCTCTCGAAGAATGGATGGCTGGATGCGGTATAGTAATTCCAGGTCTTATTTCTAAACGCAACCCCTTCATCACAACCGACCCATAATCTTTCATAGTCATCCACAGCTAAAGTTCTTACCGATAGAAATGGAAAGCCCTCAGCGGTAAAGAGAGAATCACTTAAAGTATCCAGGGCAAATAATCCTCCCTCGGTTCCGATCCAGAGAGTGTCGTTAAGTGTCACCATTGCCCTTATCCTGGCCGAAGGAGCAAAAGAGGAAAATAGACCTTCCCGGTAAAGGGGGTAATCGGTCTCGGGAGAAATAGAGGATATCGTGCCGCCTTTAAGCCATCCGGCGGTTTCAGGCTGTTTTACACTTACATCTTCCCCTGGAAAGATATCGGCCTGGCAATAGGCGCACTCTGTTATGCCAAGGAAAAAAAGAATCAACAAAAACCCGGAAATTCTGGCCATAATCTATACTTCCGTCGGTAAACCCTAATAAAACATACCCCTCCATCCATTCCCTGCAGCTTCTGAAACTTTAGTCGAATAATATTAATTTATCAAGTAGATAGTAGATAAAAAGATATTCGATCTTTCCTGCGTGGAAATCTTTGTCTCCCGACACTTAGGACTCGCTCCTTCAGATTTCCTCCGGAAATCAAGAAACCATGCCCGCCCTTCTTCCTTTGAGTGTTTTTGCAATCCCGATAGCCGGAAATACAAAGAATGCTTAAAAACCGGGAAGGTCCAAACAAACAGCTAATACAATTGACCTTAACCGGCATCATTGCTATATTGTTAAAGCTATTAAAAAAAAGAATTCAGAACCTCATATGAAATAACTATGAATGACTTAAAGACAGATATACTGATCGAAATAGCAGCTGAAGCCGGAAATAAGATCATGGAAATATACCGGTCGGGTGATATAATGCGGGAGGAGAAACCGGACAAATCTCCTCTCACCCTTGCCGACCGGGCGTCACACCATATAATAAAAAAGCTTATTAAGAAGAACTTTCCAGAAATCCCCCTGCTATCGGAGGAGGGCGCCTCAATCCCCTTTGAAAAGAGAAAGAGATGGGATAAATTCTTTCTTATTGACCCTCTTGACGGGACGAAAGAATTTATAAAGGGTAACGGGGAATTTACCGTTAATATAGCCCTGATAGATAAGAACCTCCCTGTAGCAGGTGTGATATACGCTCCCGCGCTCGATACTTTTTACTACACGGCCGAAGAGGGCGGTGCTGAGAAAATAAAGAACGGTAAAGATCCCGTAAGTATAAGGGTTAGCAAAAACAATAATAATGCCATTACGGCGGTTACGAGCAGATCTCATTCTTCAGAAGAAGAAAAAGAGATTCTTTCCGGATATAACACCGCAGAATCTATCGCCGTGGGAAGCTCTCTGAAATTCTGTATGGTAGCCGAGGGCAAGGCGCAGATCTACTATCGCCACGGGCCTACTATGGAATGGGATACTGCCGCGGGTCATGCGGTGGCAGAACACGCCGGCGCTGACGTAAAAGGTTTAAGCTACAATAAGGAAGTACTTAGAAACGGCTC
>CAZKNG010000045.1:0-17795 GCA_964554125.1 uncultured bacterium
AGGATATGGACTGGATTTTAAAGAGCATTTCAGGCATCTGTCATTTATAAGAGAATTAACCTCTGATCTTAGAGATATAAATGAAATAAACGAACAGTTCTCGAAAATAGAAAAAGAGATCAAAGAACAGGAGCAGAGGATTTAGAAAACTTAAATCTCTATTGCTATTTTAGTTATCTACAAACTGATAGACAATAGGATTATTATTGATTATCTTACCTTTGTGATACAAATTACTGGGCTAATGGATTATTGGAACAGGTATTTAACATGAATAAAATAAACAAAAATAAAAACAGCGGAAACAAAAAAGAACCTGACAATAAATGGATTCCTCCCGGAACAGGCCCCGGGAAGCAAAAACCATCTCGTTCAATGGCACTCTGGGTTATGATCCTTATTATGGGTTTTCTCGCTTATCTGTTATTTAATTCCGGAGTACAAAATGAACACACTATCAACTATACGACTTTCATGAATGAGATAAAAAACGGAAATATCGACAGAATAAATATCAAGGGGCTTGAAGTCACAGGTGAATTAATTAATGAAATTATCTTACCGCGAACTGGAGCTGAAACCCGTATAAGCAAATTCAAAGTCATATTGCCCGCTGAAGACAAAGACCTGCCCGAAAAGATATGGAAAAATAACCCGAACGCGATTGTTGAAGCTGAATTCCCCGGAAGCAGCCTCTGGGTAAAAGCGCTTGCTACCGCTCTTCCCCTTATAGCCCTCTTTGTGCTTTGGTTTATATTTATGCGGCAAATGCAAACCGGAGGCAACAAAGCCTTCTCATTCGGTAAAAGTAAAGCCAAATTAGTTGGAGAAAACAAACCTGATGTTACATTTGATGATGTCGCCGGAGCCGAGGAAGCAAAAGAAGAATTGCAGGAGGTTATTGAATTCCTAAGGGATCCGCGTAAATTTCAAAAACTGGGAGGACGTATACCGAAAGGGGTAATACTTCTCGGTCCGCCCGGAACAGGAAAAACCCTTCTTGCCCGAGCCGCGGCCGGAGAAGCTAAAGCAGCCTTTTTCAGTATGAGCGGCTCCGACTTTGTTGAAATGTTTGTCGGTGTTGGAGCAAGCCGTGTCCGTGACCTCTTTGAGAAAGGACAAAAGCACGCCCCGTGCATTCTTTTTATCGATGAACTGGACGCCGTGGGCAGACAGAGGGGATCGGGCCTAGGAGGAGGACATGACGAAAGAGAACAAACACTGAATCAGCTTCTTGTCGAAATGGATGGATTCAACACCAACGAAGGGGTAATACTTCTCGCCGCTACTAACAGACCCGATGTTCTAGACCCGGCTCTGCTGAGACCCGGCAGATTCGACAGAAGAGTTATCGTTGATATGCCTGATCTACAAGGAAGGCTGGGAATTCTCAAAGTACATTCTAAGAATATTCCCCTTGCCGATGACGTTGATCTTGAAATAATAGCCCGCGGCACCCCGGGGATGTCGGGAGCCGACCTGGCAAACACAGTTAATGAAGCCGCCCTGCTCGCCGCGAAATTAGACAAAAATCAAGTCGAAATGGAAGATTTAGAAAACGCGAAAGATAAAGTCAGATTAGGTCCGGAACGCAAAAGTCATGTTATGAAAGAAGATGCTCGAAAAGTATCCGCCTATCACGAAAGCGGCCATGTTATAGTAGGTTCCTACGTGGAAAACTCCGACCCACTTCATAAGGTGACAATAATTCCACGCGGAAGAGCGGGCGGCCTGACATTTTTTCTTCCTAAAGATGATATGCATTTTCACTCTAAGGAATATCTGATGGATATTATAACAACATCATTGGGAGGAAGGGTTTCCGAAGAACTATTTATAGGAAGCATCGGAACCGGAGCACAGAATGATATAAGCCGCGCCTCATCCCTCGCACGCAGGATGGTAGCAAAGTGGGGTATGAGCGATAACCTCGGACCAATATCTTTTGACCATCAAGATGATGACCATATTTTTCTCGGCAAACAATTAGCTTCCAGAAACGAATTCAGCGAAGAGACAGCAAGAGAAATTGACAATGAGATCAGCAAAATTATCAATGAGTGTCATAAAAGAGCTGAAGATATCCTGACTGAACATACTGAAGAACTGCACAAAGTAGCTCAAGCACTTCTGAAGAGAGAATCTCTGGACGGAGAGGAAATCAAGATATTACTAAGCGGCGGAACTCTCGACGACCCTATTGCCGGCGTTAATAAATCAGATTCCGGGGACAAATCTCCATCCAAAAATGAATCAAATGAAAAAGGGGATAATAAAGAGGATCAAACAAAAAAAGAAATGAAAGAAAATCCCGGAACTTCAGAAGAAAAGGCGGCACCCGGAACCGGTTCTTCTACCAACGATAATAAAACCGGTCAGGATAAAAAATCTGAAGAAGATAACTGACAAAATTGGTTTTCCATATTTACGATATCCGGTAAAGGGATTATGAAATACACGTTACGGCTTCTTCCTTCAGGAGATACGACAACCCTCAGGAAACATCTCAAAGCATCAGGAGTGGATGCTGAAGGTATTAATATTATAAGCCAGAAAGCTCAAAAATGGATAATCCAGATTGAAAATGTTTCTCCGCCCGCCGCCAATATTATAAAACAACAAATGCTTTCACTCGGCCAGGAAGCCGCGGTGCACAGAGATGTGATTAGCGGTAAACCCGAAACATCTACTGTTTATATTATATCTGATAAGAGAAAAATATTCTCGCTGGAACACAAACTGAAATCCCAGCCTTTTAATCTTAAAAAGCTCGGGAAAGAAATTACAAATCTCGCTCACTCCTATTTGAATGTTCCACGAAGAATAGAACTAAGGGATCATATTATAGATTTTGCAAGTGGACCGATTATAGCCGGGATTCTCAATGTTACCCCGGACAGCTTCAGTGACGGGGGGCTTTACGTAGATCCGGACCTGGCTTGCGAGAGGGCTTTGCAAATGGCAGAAGAGGGCGCTTCAATTATCGATATTGGGGGTGAATCAAGCAGGCCGGGCGCGAAGAGTCCCGGGGTCGAGGAAGAAATCAAGCGCATAGAGCCGGTACTAAAAAAACTGTCGGGCAGACTGAATGTTCCAATATCTATAGATACAAGGAATTCCAGAGTGGCACGGCTGGCAACTGACTATGGAGCAGAGATAATAAACGATATAAGCGGTCTTTCACATGACCCGGCAATGTTTGAAGTGGCTCTGGAGAAAAGTGCCGCTGTTATAATAATGCATATGCTGGGTACACCTGAGACAATGCAGAACAGCCCTTATTATAATGATACGGTTACTGATATTATCAGGTGGCTTGGAAAAAGAACAGATGAGATTATAGAACACGGAATTGCGAAAGATAAAATAATTATTGACCCGGGAATAGGTTTTGGTAAAAGATTAGATGATAACCTGGATATATTACGGGAATTATCAAGTTTTAAAGGGCTCGGGTTTCCTGTACTTCTGGGATATTCCAGGAAATCCTTTGTCGGGCTCTTAACAAAGCAGAAGATAGCTGATAAACGCATTTACGGCGGGTTAGCCGTACTGTCAAAATCTCTTCAACAGGGAGCGGCGGATATTATCAGGGTACATGACGTTAAGGAAACGAGAGATTTTATTGATGTATGGAACGCTGTGACGGGAGAAGTAGATAAAACATGAGCAGTTACCAGTTTAACATATTCATAGATATAATCGACATTGTTATAGTCGCCTTTATCTTCTACAGGCTCTACCTTTCGATGAAGGGAACTAAAGCAATACAGATGTTCGGCGGCCTCTTCATGCTTATCCTCGTTAGTTTTATAGCGCGCTGGTTTAATTTAAACGCCCTTAACTGGATGCTCGGAAGCCTCAAAACAGTCTGGCTTATTGCCTTTGTGATTCTTTTTCAACCGGAATTACGCAAGGCACTTACAAAATTAGGGCAAAACCCTATATTGAGACCATTTCTCAAAGTTGAAGAATCAACAACAATCAATGAAATTGTAAAAGCATGTTTCCAGATCAGCGAAAGAGGTTACGGCGCCCTTATCTCAATCGAGAGAAATATTGGTTTGAAAAATTTTATTGAGACGGGCACTCCGTTAGACGCTAAAGTAACAGAAGATCTTTTGGTTACACTGTTTACTTCCAACACTCCGCTTCACGACGGAGCAGTAATTATTGAAGGAAGTACAATCATTGCCGCCGGATGCATCCTGCCCCTTTCTCAGAATCCGCGTCTTCCTCAATCAATAGGTACCAGACACAGGGCCGCGATCGGTCTCTCTGAAGAAACAGACTCGATAAATATTATAGTCAGCGAGGAAACAGGTATGGTCTCAATCGCTATCGACGGTAAGCTGAAACGAAAGCTGGATGTAAACACCTTAAGAAACAGCCTTGTTAACATGATGGGGATTAAATCGGAAGGTGTCAATCAAGCACCTCCCGGTTAATAATGTTCCTTAAAGGGATATTTAATTTTTAAGGGAGTGATAATCCCACCACCTCACATCATCCTCTCACCGGATCAACACTCCCTCAAAATGTTAATCTATCTCCCTGCTCTTTATAAGTGCCGCGCAAAAATGATTCCAGACCGGAAATAGATGAAGACTTAAACGTAACAGGCTGCCATATAATAGGTTCAGAGGAACCAAGCTTATAATAGATAATTAAATATATAGTAACTCTGATTTACACATAAGGTAGGTTGGTTTCTGTTTGAGTCCCTAAATTCAATTCGCGGAGGGGTTTCCCGTTTCCGAGAGAAAGATGTCAAGTAAGTTTACACTGGAATGTAAGTGGCATCGCGGGCAGGCTGCAATATATCTGCCTTTAAATTATTTTCGATTCCACTAAATAGGAAAGATGACGAACAATTTCCTCATCAAATTTATCGGTCTGCTGGAATAATTGACGAATAGCTTCTTTATATGAAAGCGGTTCTCTATAGGGGCGGTTGCTTGTCATAGCATCGAAGCTGTCAGCTACGGCAACTATCCTCGCTCCAATTGATATTTCATCGCCCTTGAGCGCGTCGGGATATCCATTCCCGTCGAGCCTTTCATGATGATGCCTGACAAGATCACTCGCCGGCTCAAGAAAATCCATATCTTTGATAATATTCGCCCCGATTTCAGGATGACTTTTTATTACTTTCCATTCCTTCTCAGTCAATTCACCGGATTTATTCAAAATATTTTCATAAACGCCAAGCTTGCCGATATCGTGAAGAGCGGCGCCGAAACTGACTATCTCCTGTTCCTTCTTGCTGAGATGAAGCCTTTCTGCGAGAAGGTTGGCAAATTTAACAACTCTTTTTGTGTGACCATTTGTATAGGGATCCTTAGCCTCTATAGTCGATACAAGAACCTTGATTGTCGATAAATATGTATTCTGCAATTTAGAATACAGTCTGGAGTTTGCCAACCCGTTGGCTGCTGAGTGGCTGAGGAAATTGAACATCTCCAGATCATTCTCTGAATAATCCTGTTTATTGATTTTGTTGCCGATTAGAATAATTCCAATAAAATTTGATTTGACAACCATCAAAATACAGTATTTAAATCCAAGATTAATAATTGGTTTTATTTCTTCAGCAACTTCACCGCCGATATTGTTCTCTTCAAGATCTAGAACCCCCTCTTTTGACACAAGGTATTCGATCAACTTACTGTCCCTTGAAAAAGTTATATTTTCAAGGTCGTATTCCTGAACCCCTATGCCGCCGGCAAACGACAATTCTCCCGCATCCAGATTCTCATTGTTGAATATAGCCACTGAACTTATACCCACCTGCCCCATTAAAGTAAGGCAGAGTATATGTATAATTTCCTGAGGTTCACGGAGTTTATTCAAATCCTGGCTCAGATCGGAAAGAGCCCGAAGATTCAAAACCTTCAGCTTCAGCTTCTTGTGTATATTATCATAATCAATCTGATTTTTTTTAACTTCCATCTCCAGAGATTCGTTTCTTTCTATGATCTCTCTCTTCTCATTGGCGTCGGTAAAATATTTGTTAATCTTAGTTACAATCTCAGCTACGGTGAATGGTTTCCTGATTATTTCCTTAGCACCGTATTTAGCGCTTTCTTTGAATGATTCCGACATGACATCATCGGACATCATAACTACAGGAATATCAGGCTTATTTTTATTTGTGAGTATACGGCTGCAGACTTCGAATCCATCGAGTCCCGGAAGAACAGTGTCGAGAATCACAAGATCAGGATCAAATCTCTCAAACTTATCAAGGGCGTCTTTACCGTCACAGGCCGTTTCGATTACATACCCCTCCCTGTCAAGAGATTCAGTAATTATCTCTACTACATTCTGATCATCATCGGCTATGAGAATATTTCCGTTCAAAATCTAGCCTTTCGCCATAACTTCTTTGTTGGTAATAGACCTGGCAAACTCTCTTTCCATAACTCTGGCGAAGGCGCGGGTGATTTCCCTGTCATACCTGAGACCGTAGTTTTCTTTCAGAGTGTTTAGAGCTTCCTTCTCCGAAAGGGCCGCTCTTGTGGGCCGCTCATGAATCATAGCGGAATAGCTTTCTACTACCGATATTATTCTGGCCCCCAAAGGAATTTCCTTGCCTCTTAATCCCCGAGGATAACCTTCTCCGTTGAATCTCTCGTGATGACTTTTTACTATATCTACAACATGGTTATTAAATCCCATCCTCCGCAGCATCTCAGCACCGTCATCGGGATGTTTCTTAATTATTGACCATTCGTTCTTGGACAATTCCCTGGGGCTTTTTATTATGAGATCACTTATTTTTATCATACCCATATCACGAAGAACCGTACCGTAAATCAGATCTTTAAAATGTTCTTCCGGATAATTCAGCTTTTTCGCGAGGACCCCGACATAACGAGAAACAAATTCAGAAGTGCCTTTTAAAAGGGTGTTTTCTTCTATCATAGAAATAAGAGTTTTGACGATTCCCAGAGTTCTCTCATTCTCTCTTTCAAACATGATAGAATTCCTGTAGGCACTTTCGGCAATACTGGCCAGAATGTTGAGGAATTCAAAATTCTCCTCGTTCATTGCATGTCCGGAAAGTCTTTTCCCGACTACAAAAACGCCGGTTATACTCTTATCTACGATAAATGGATATATATATTCAAATTCATTTGTTTTAAACATTCTTCTCTTATCTTCGTCAACAATATCATCGATATGAGTCAGGGTTCTTCTCCCTCCAACCCTCCTTAAATTTTTTATATTGATATTAAAATCTTCCATTCTCTTCTTATCAACACCTTTGAAAACAACCGGAACTAAATGTTCCCCTTTCTTTTCCAAAAAGACAGCCGACTCAACACCCCCCTGGGCTATTGCTGTTAATAGGAATATGTCCAGGAGTTTCTTCTTGTTATGTATTTTGTTAAAATCGGTACTTATTGAGAATAGGGTCTTTAATTCCAGTATCCTGCGCCTTAGTTTTATATTAATATCGGTGTTTACCTCACGTTTGCTTTTCCCCACACCCTTTTCTTTATTGTTAGAAGTTGAATCTTCAGTTTTAATTCTTTCCGGAAATATATTTATATCCGGATATCCTTCACTGAATATTTCTGAAACAGCATCCTCGTCACCATTCTCCCCGGCACTTTCTTTCATCTTCTCAGGTTCCTCTTTAAGGTCTATCCCTTTCGAACTGATATTCTCTAAATTCTCCTTCTCCTCCTTCTGACTGAGATCTATATCCAAATGGCCACATTCAGCACCAGATACTGTCTTTTCCTCCAAGACCTCCGGCTTCCTGCTGTCTTCTCCATTATTACAACCGCTTTTCTTCCTTTCCTCATTACTTTCTTTATTTGCCTCGCCTTCTTCATTTTCACAAGGGGATATATCTTCCGAAGCATTCAAAGCCGCCTCTAAAGTAGAGTATATCGGAAGATCAATATCTCCACTCTTTAGAAAATCAAGGACAACATCATTTTTTACAACAAAATTGACCGTATATCCCCTCCTCCGGTACTCTATTAAAAAATTTCGGAATATCCTTGCGACTCCGCCACCGAGAGATGACAGATCCAAAAAATCAAAAACCACTTTCCTGAATTTCCTTCTTAGACATTCATCAACAAGTTTTGTTATCTTGTCATTCTGATGGAAACCAAGGTTACCCGAAATTTTGAATACAGCAACATGGGGCTGATCTACTTCTACCCTTTTAAACATAGTTTTTGCCATATTTTATCTCCAGCGGTAATGAGCCTTTTCAAGAAGGGCTTATAACCTCTTCCTGGGCAAGCCATTTATCGAGTACGCTTCTGAGAAATCTCCACTCGCTTCCCACCTTTTTAGCCGGTATCTTTCTTTCCTTAGCTAAACGACATACCGTTTTAACATGCATTTTAAGATAATCTGCAGCTTCAACAGAAGTCATTACATCATGAATGTCGTCATGTCCACCGATGATGATTTTACCATAGTCATGCTGTTGATCTTTTCCCATGACAACCTCTCTATTGTTTAAACCACGCACGCGATTACCATTACAATTTATTTTACATCTCCTCTATACTAGCCGGAGACAGATCCCACAAATTCAGTTTCAAGACTCCTCAAATGATCAATCCTCTTGAAAAGCATCGGAATATCGAGCACAACACAGCCGAGATCACCAATTTGAAGCGAATATCTTGAAACAGATCCCCAGCTTTCTTCCACGTGTTGAGCTTTTAAACCTTCAATTCTATAGCCGGGATCGTTTGAAAAGATCCCAATTCTCTTTTCCGCCGATCCGACTATAATTATATTGCTGCTTTCATCGACAGAATTGATTTCTTCAGAAACTAACTGCCGCATTCCGAATACCTGTATTTTTCTGTTGTTGAAATCTATATAATATCTGCCGTCTTCGAAGGCTATCTCATTTTTATCCGGATCGTATTCGCCTGCCACTTCCATAGATCTGGAAGGAATACATATTTCATTCCCCATTGCTTTGAATACATGATAATCCGTCTTATCACCGCCGGTTGGAAAAGTGAACTTAAACCTGAACTCTTTGCTTCTCCCGGGTTCAACCCAGAGCAGCCCTCCCCAATCCTTAAGGATATCTCTAACAAAAAGCAATCCCTTGTAAAAAGCCGCCGGATCATCTTGATCTATCTCAGAACCCTCAAGGTAGCGCTTGCAATCATCCCTGACAATTACTTCCAGGTATGACCCCTCACATATAATATCAACTTCTATAGTAAGATCATCTTCGCTGTCTGTCTGCAGCGATATTATATCAGAAATACAGTTGGAAATAATTTCAGCGAACGCGGATGCCGCTTCCCCGCTTATTAAAAATTCATCCGAATTCGTGTTAAAAACTATTTTCCGGTTCTTCATTTTACTGTATATATTGACAACCTCTGTTATACCAGCAATAAGATGTCTGCTTGAAATTTCAGCGGAAGAATGAATCCTTCTACCTGTCATTTTATTTATAATGCTGCCTATGAGATTCATGTAAAATTTGCTTTCTTCAAATTTGAGTTCAAACTTATTTGCCATCTGATCTAAAAGATCATTATTATCAATACAGCTTTTAAATTCATTTCTCAGATATTCGAACAAGCCGGTCAACTCTTCAAACACATTAAAATCATCTCCGTTGTACTGCATCTGATGAGGCGGATCTATATAAACAGATTCCTTGCCGGGACTGTCGCTTTTAGAAATAGATTCAGACTGAACATCTTGTTCGCACTCTACTCCCAGTAAATCAATTTCCCTCTTTACTCCCTCAAAGATGGCGCAGTCCCAATTATCTTGAAAATCCGGCGAGGAAATAGAATGGGTAATCCGTTCTTCAATTTCAATAATTTCAGATATCACTTGAGACTTATTTTCATCCCAGGTCCATCCCCTGTTGTTAACTTTTTCCAGGAACCCGCGAAGTGAAACGAGCGCTTCGCTCCAACCACTCAGCCCCAGCATCCTCGAGCTTCCTTCAAGAAGTTTGTTGGCAAAACATACTCTTCCGAGGATCCTTTCATTTATCAACTCCCCCGAGGAATTATCCATAAGAAGGGTTAGTTTCTCTGTATGGTCACCTATCTGCTTCTTGAAAAGTTCTATATTTTCATTACCTAGTTCCGGCAAGATTCACCTCACTGACGTGCTTCGGCTGATTCTATCTCAACAGCTCCAAGATCAAACAGATCTACGATTGGACCTTCATCATTTACTTTTTCATCTGAATCCTCATCAGGCTTTGATACTTCCGCTTGACTCATAACAGACTTATCCAGGTGTTTTCTGTAGGCAACTTCCAGACCAAGTCTATCAGGACCGGGCTCTTTGCTTTCCTTCATTTCCATTCCGGAAGTTTCAACATCAGCTGATTTTTCTTCGGCTGAAGGCTGCTGTTCAGTCTTTTCTTCAAATTTACCTGTAACCTCACCTGACGTATCTTCTATAAACTCAACATTAATATCTTTTGACTCAGCGGATTTATCATTTTGAATGACATCCAATGAAGCAAATGTTTCATCCTGTGATTCTTCTTTTATAATATCGGAATTGCCGGAATCATCTCTTATGTCTTCATTATCAGGCTCTAACAGATCATTAGAGGCAAAATCGGACGAAAAAGTATCTTCCGGTCTTTTTACATTCACTTCACTTTCAGTTTCTGAACTAAAAGGATGATCTTCCGCCGCCTGGCTGCCGTCCTCTTTATCCAGTTTATTACTGTCCCAGTTTGCCCCGTTGCTGATTACTAATTCTTCTTCGGAATCACTCTTTATAGCTCCGGCGCTCTGGTTAGTTTCAACAGTGCCTTCGTTCATCTGAGAGTATTCCGAATCAAGCTTAATCTCGTCCTCTGTCTCTGCGAATGCCTGATCAGAATTTCCCCTGAAGATCGCATTGATACGCTCGAGATCATTTTTAAGACTCGCAAGATTAGCTCCGAGTCTTTCCTTTCTCTGCTCTAAATCGGCTGTTATTCGTGAAACGATTTTTTCAGCACTTTGACTTTTAGAACTCCCTCCGGCATCATTATTTAACAGATACGACTTGAACACCTTATAATTACTATCCAAATCCTTGTGCAAATCTACTACCGCGTCACCAAGTTTATTAAATTTCTCAGCTGTTTCTCTGGCTTTCTCGGCAAATCCGGCCAGATTACCTTCATCAATATTTCCCCGCGCGGCCATTAACGCGATATTAAGTGCGAGGCCGTTATTTTTCTCAGAAAAATCTCTCATCGCGGTACTTACCTTTTCAAGTTTGTTGAGCGATCTTTTCATATTCGATACCGCGGATTTAACATCAGTTGCCTCTTGCCCTGTGTTCTCCGCTGAAGATGACTTTGTTACATTTCTGTCATTATTAAGAAACTCCCTCGCCTGTGAAGCGGGAAATGTTATAGTAGAGATATCTCTGATTGCGGTATCTGCGGATTCAAGAACTTTACCTAATGAGAGACCCATTTGATTCATCTTTTTTCTTTCATCTTCCAGCGCCTCATTTGTCTCTTCTATAATCTTATCTTTCATCCTGAAGCCTTCATCTATTTTTCTTATAAGATCCGCCCAGGGCTTTTCTTCACCGGATGACTGAAGAACAGGTTTACCATCTAATACAGAATCAATTTCCTTTTCAAGTCCCGCGGCATCAAACTGCTCTTCTTTAGAGTTAATCCCCTCTGATATTTCTCTGATTTTGTCTCCGTAATTTATTAGAATATTCTGAAGTTCCGGATAATTCGAAAGACGAGCTATCTGAGTCTGGTTAGTAAGGTCATCTATACTGTCGGCAATAGATACTAACTTGCGGTAGTCCTGACCGGAATCCACATAATATCTATACCTTCTTACTGCCGAGGCAATGACAAAATAGGAAAAGAGAGAACATATAATAATTCCAGCAGCGAGCGGAAAAACTTCCTTAAAAAAGGCAAATGTTTCAATCCCCCACACCCTGCTATTACTACTAAGCCATTTAAGATCGACACCATATTGATTTACAACATAATATCCAACGCCTACATTTGTGATCAGAAGTAATAGAGCAACAAGTACACCTATCTTCCACGGTGAAGTTAAAGCCGGACTATTTCCTTTATTTCTCACTCTTATCTCCTTTGTACATACAAAAAAATTCACCTGTAACTAATTTTTCCGAAGAAAAATACTATTCTCACTTCAATTTTACTGGATATTTCCGCAAAGATTATGCCAAGGTTCCGGGTCCCTGAAAATGCGGGATTATAAGTACATGATAAGAGATTTTGAGGAAAGAAGAGGGATTGAAGGAAACTATTGCATTGATATGCAGTGCGTTTTGCGAAATTGAGTTAATATATTAGAAAAGTTCCTGTACACAATCCCATAGCTGAAAAAAAGATTATAAAAACCCTGAAGAAAGCCTGAAAGTACGGCAATTTTATTCTACTTATCAGTAATTACGGAATAATAAGAGGAAAACCTATCTTCTATAACATTATTATTCGCATTTATATTCTTATCATCGGCCTTACTGATATCTATATCAATAACCTTCAATGATTCACTGCGGCTGCCTACTGATACAATCACTTCCCCGTCAGGGCTGACGATCTGACTCTTCCCGGTGAACTCAAGACGAACCGGCCCTCTTCGTTCAACCCCTATCCTGTTAGCCGTTATGGCAAACACCCTGTTTTCTATACATCTGGTTATCATCGCATCCTGACCGTAAGGTAAAACCAGATTGCTGGGATGACATAGTACTTGAGCTCCTTTTAAAGTAAGTGTGCGCGCCGCTTCCGGAAAGATCCAGTCGAAACAGATCATAAAACCAAGTTTAGCTTCATCTGTTGACTTGACTTTCAGGGATGTTCCGTGATCAAAAAGAAATTTTTCACGGTCAAACAGGTGAACTTTACGGTATGAATCAACCTTTCCCTTGGAATCAACAAATACCGCTGAATTATAAACCTTTTTTTTGACTTTTTGCGCGATACCAAAAACCACATTAAGATTGTTCTTTTTAGCTATCTTTTTGATCTGCCTGGTTGAATATCCACCAGGTACAGTTTCGGCAAGCGAAAAGAGTTCTTTCTTATTCTTAAATAAATAACCTGTATTGAACAGCTCCGGAAGCACTATGGTAGCGTTATCAACTTTACCAAGCAGATTAACAGCTCTCTTTACATTCTTTTTGATATCGCCGAACTTACAGCGCATCTGCAAGAATCCAACTCTCATCAATATACTCCTTTTCAAATTATGGATATCTACTAGTTTTAAAAAACAGTTAAACTGAACAATTATGTTAATATTACAATAATTCTGCAAGTAGTAGTAATCAAAGATAGTAACAAACAACAATTATTAGTTCAAGCATTTCTTTTCATCGAATTTACCTCTGTTCTTTTTTATTATTTACTGCAGTTCGGCAGTTTTGTGCCGCAAAACACTCAGCAGATAAGGAAAGTCCATAGAATACCCATCTTCCTCCCAGGGCAGGCCAATCTCTTTCTTAAGATTAAATGAGATCAGAAAATATAACCATAACCACTCATACTGATTCAGAATATATTTAAACGTCTCAGAGGCTTAAAGTTAACGGGATCTTGATCGAATCCGTGCCGGGCTCTTTATTTCTTTCTCAATCGATTATTAAAAATGGCATAATGCTTGCGAATTTTCTCCTTAAACACGAATAAACACCTGAAGCTGGAGTATGGAGCAAACATGATTACCACAGCCACAAATTACACGAAGATAGAACATGATAGTAGATCAACCAAACAGCAACGCGCTGATTTCTTCATGATGAACAATTTTCTTTACAGCAGGGTCGAGAACAATTTCCACACAAATAAGTATTTTCCGGATGAAGATGTAAATATCTATATTGCAAATTTGCTTACATCTATCTCAGATCCGCAACACCACGAAAGAGCCAGGAAATATATTAACCCATACGATTTCGCGCTGAAGGAGTTTGTTGATACCCTTCCCAACCATCGTGATAAATATCTGGCTTACAGAACTAACGCCGATTTTCTTCTCATTTCTATAGGGATATTTGATAATCCAAAGAGGATGAGGCCTAATTCAAAGCCTCACATGAACCTTTCATCAAAAGGTTATATCAGTAGAGGCAAAGTGTACTATCGACTGGCGCAATCCTATCTGAACAAAACCTCCTCGAGGAAGTCTGCAATGGTAGATATTCTTGGAAAACTATCAAGGGGATTCGATGATTATGTTAAGGTTCTTTCTCTGATGAAAACGAAATATCTTAACCTTTTCAAAAAGATAACGCCGGGTGAAATGTATCATTTTGAACAATCTGTTTTAACAATAAACAGAAAAAAAGAACTCGCGGAACTGCACAATAAATTCCTGGACGCGTATTCTGAATATCTAAAGAAGGAAACAACTGAACAAAAAGAAATACTGATCAGGCTGATTGATAAAATAGCCGCCATTGACTCTTCATTCAGTTTCAAAATATCATAAAAGTCTAATTTCTTTTTAAGAATTTGCCTGCCAGTTTAAATACTTCACCCGCCTTATCCCCACTTAAGACAACATGTCCTCCTTTATCCATAAGAACAAACTCTGATTTTCTGTTCTTTGAACGGCGCTTGAGAAAAGCATAACCCTTCAAAGAAACTACAGGATCATCTATTGATTGTACAGTAAGAAAAGGCTGATCTATTCTTTTAATCCCTGCTCTGGTGCGTTGAATAAATTCAGCCATAGTGTACCCTACGGGATCAATTCTCTTTGCTACCCCGGGCGCGCACTTCAGCAGCAGAGGAAAAAGGAAATTCCCGTGATCTCTCGGAAAGATAGCGGGAGAAATCAAAACGGTTTTTTTTATGTCTAAATTTACCATCAGGTTCAGAGCAATCAATCCCCCGAAGCTGAACCCTACAACAGAGGTGTCAGCCGAATAGTCGAGCAGAGTGGCCAGGACAATTTCAGATTCGGAAAGGCACGCGCTCCATGTATTTCTGTTTGTGGCTCGTCTTTTAGTAGTCTTACTATCGCTTTTACGGCTTAATATCTTTGCCGTATAATCTCTGAGTCCTCTACTTCTTTCATCTATCTCAAGAGGCAGTCTTATTGCATAAACAGTAAAACCTAAACCATAAAGATAGTCTCCCAACCCTCTCATTTCGGCCGGTGTGCCCCCCGCGCCGTGTATGAGCATGCAGGCCGGTGCTTTTTTATCCTGAAGAAGCAGGAAACTTCTCTTTTCCTCGGGTACATTGTTTTTTCTTTCTATATATACCCTGCTTTTTAGAAAATACTTCAGCAGTTCCGCGCCAGCGTCATGATTATCAGGATTTCTCCTGATCTCTTCTTTCAATTCCCATATTGAATAAGTTACTTTCTCGATAACCTTCATATTATCAGTCTTTTCCCCTTAATATATTTAAAAAGTACCATCACACACTTTTACACATAAACCACAAATCATTGTATTTAATTTCTCACTTTTCGAAAATCTTCTAAGCTGAGCCGTGCATTTATCCAGATTAAAATCCTCAGGCTCTTCATGTATAGCTCCGACCGGGCATACATCTATACATTTGTAGCAATCACCGCAACCCGGCATTTCCCTATCCTCTCCCATATCAGGAAGCGGCATGTTTGTCAGAACAGTCGCTAAACGAATATGGGCTCCATGCTCGGGATTAACAAGCAAATTATTCCTCCCCCACCATCCCAATCCCGCTGAAGCTCCCAATTCCCTGTGTGAAAGATGCCCGGATAACCTGTTCCAATCCATTATTTGTGAAGCAGGTATCGGAAGCGCGCTGTAACCCATTCTCCCGCATTCTCCCGATATAAATAAGGCCGCCTGGTCCAGAGCAAAATTAACAATTCTATAGTGATAGTAATAGGTCCATGTCGGGGCAACTTTAACCGTCTCAAGAATAGATGCTGACAGGCAAATCCCAATTACAACAGCATAGTCAAGTTGAAGAGATACTTCCTTTATCGACTTATGAAACCCACCTCTTATTTTTTCATCCACAATGGTAGATGAGAAAATATCAATACCCAGATGCCCCGCGGAAGACTGTAGATTTTCCAGATTTTTTCTTCTTCCTTCCAAGTTGGTTGAATTTTCATCCATTTTAGGATCAACTTCTTCTGTAATTTGGAGCTTCCTTGGTGATAAAAACATTGTGGGGATGACTCTCAAGCAATCCCGCCTGGGTGATCTGAATAAAACGCGCTTTCTTCTTCAGCGCATTGATTGTATTAGCTCCGCAATAACCCATGCCGCTTCTAAGCCCTCCTATAATCTGTGCGACATTAGCCGAAAGACTGCCCTTATAGGAAACTCTCCCCTCAACACCTTCCGCCACCAGTTTACTTTCATCCATTACATCATCCTGAAAATATCTATCACGGCTTCCATCTTTCATGGCGCCGATTGATCCCATTCCACGGTAAGTTTTAAAACTTTTTCCATGCTGATACACCAGCTCGCCCGGGCTCTCTTCAGTTCCCGCAAAAATACTGCCAACCATAACACAATCAGCTCCGGAGGCAATCGCCTTGACAATATCCCCTGAATATTTTATCCCCCCATCGGCTATTAGAGGCACACCGGCTTTACGGGCAACAGCAGCGCAATCCATTATGGCTGTAACCTGGGGAACCCCTATCCCCGCGACAACACGGGTAGTACAAATGGCTCCAGGTCCGATACCAACCTTTATAGCGTCAACACCCAGTTTTATCAGAGCTCTTGCCGCAGGAGCCGTAGCAATATTCCCCGCGATTATCTGGAGCTTCGGGAATTTTCTTCTAATCTTATTCAACTTGTCCAAAACGCCTTTGGAATGAGCGTGGGCGGTATCGACGACAATCAAATCAACATTCACATCTACCAGAGCCTCCACCCTTTTTAAGCTGTCCCTTCCTACTCCCACAGCAGCGCCGACACGCAATCTTCCGTCTTTATCCTTGCACGCGTTAGGATAATCGATCCTCTTCTGAATATCCTTTACTGTAATAAGCCCTTTTAACCTGCCCTTCCTGTCAACAACGGGGAGCTTTTCAATTCTATTCTCATGCAGTATCCTCATAGCCTTCTTGATACCAATTCCCTCAGAGGCGGTAATAAGATTTTCAGATGTCATTACTTGACTTACCTTAATATCTTTCCTTTGAATAAATCTCAAGTCGCGGTTAGTCAAGATACCTACCAGCAGATCATCTTTGGTTATAGGAAGCCCCGAAATGTCGTATTTTTTCATCACTTCTATTGCTTCCTTTACAAGCTGGTCCGGAGAAAAAGTAACAGGGTTAGTAATCATACCACTTTCACTTCTCTTGACTCTGTCAACTTCTTCGGCCTGTTCGAATATAGAGAAATTCTTATGTATGATACCAATACCGCCCTCTCTGGCAAGGGCTATAGCTAACTCAGCTTCTGTGACGGTATCCATAGCAGCTGAAACAATCGGAAGGTTCATCTTAATTTTTTTTGTAAGTCTGGTGTTGATTTTGACATCTCTCGGGTGCACCTTGGATTTCGCTGGAACAAGAAGAACATCATCAAATGTAAGTCCGGTTTTAATAACTTTTTGATTTGCCATAAACTGTGAAGGAAATGACGCCCCTTCTTCCTCCTCTCACATTCTAAATAATAGAGTTCTGTAGAATAATTTATATATATTTCCATTCTGCATATTAAACAAGTTATTTAAATAACCGCGGCATTAATCGTAGATTGCCGAATTTGACTTCACACTACTATATTTTCTAAACAACATACTCCCTATTTTGTATACTGTCAAGATTTGAGCATGC
>CAZKNG010000046.1:0-17756 GCA_964554125.1 uncultured bacterium
AAACATAAGCTTCATTATGATTAGAAACCATATCATTAACGTCATTGCAGAAACATATTCTTCGGTATTATTTCTTTCTTGAATCATTATGAATGAACCAAAAACAATTAAGCCAATCATCAGCAGATAAAAAAACAAAGCAAATTTCCATGGTATCAAAGCTCTTTTTCTTTTTATGAGCAAAAGACTATATTTTATCATCATTTTTATTTTTGCAACATTTGATCCAGACAATATCAATCCTATCTTCCAAAGATAACCATATATTTTCAAGGATATATGAAGATCCGCATTCTCTGTAAGTACAATTACTACAAGTTTTCTCTTTCTCCCATTGTATTACTCTTGAACATTTACATAATCCTATATTAAATAATAAGATCAAACTATCTTTTTATGACAAACATTAATTCAGGATTTTAGTCTAGACATCCGAATTTATAAAAAAGGGGAACTACAACAACAGTGTATCATTAGATTTACCTGATGGACTAGGCTCAAGCAAAGTATAACAGATGAACGTTTTTCGAGTCTTACAAGTTCTTTCAAAAGTTGCTATGTTGCTGAATTTATCACTTGTGGTTTCATTGATTGCCATCAGTATCATCTGTATCTAACATATTATTTAATGCCCACGGCCCTTGAAAACTCATAAAAGCTAAGCCGACAAGAGCCATGACAATTGGAAATAAACCACCAGAAGCAACCGTAAATACGGTAACCCATGCAGCTCCCCAACCAATCACACTTAAAACGTCCGTAATTTTCTGCCCGGTAGTAACACTATCAGCCCAGGCAACCCCTCCATCATACATCATAGATTCAAATATTGTCATCTCTGTTGACATTGGATCAAATCCTTGTTGTATTGCCTTAGATTTGGACGATGAATTCGAATCTTTCTGATAGTTTCGTGAGACAGATCTTTTCGATTTAGAATTTTTCCTCTCCATACTTGCCGCACTGATATTCAACGCGAAAAAGAATGATATTACCGTTAAATATACTATGACTTTCCTTGACATCTTTTGCCCCTCTCGTCAGTTTCTTGATATAACTCAACTCCAAATTAAATCTACCGGAAACGCTCACCTCCTTTCAGAATAAAGAACATTGAATACTTACCGTCTCAATCACTATTTAATTGCATGCGGTGTTCCTAAAGGCGGGAAAGATAAATATCCACTTGAAATATCTATTAACGGTAAGTCGCTTGGTTCGTTATCTTATTTATTTGCCGGGAGTTATAAATCAGAACAAATTTTAAGAAAATTTCAATTTTTATTATTATACCCCTATTAATAATGTTTTCTGTTGCCTCCGGAAGTGTCCGATGGGACACTTCCGATGGGCCACTTTGCCGGAATATTCTCTATAATTCTATGTTTAATAATAGCTTGGGAGAGTACTCCGCCCAATGAGACAGTTGGGACACTTGGGACACTTTTTATTGTTAATCTCAGTAGATTTTCAGGAACGGTTTCAGGGACGGAATATCTATGATTTCAACTCTTCGATCCAGCGATACAGCGTACTTCGTGAGACTCCAAGCCCTCTCGCGGCCGCTGTCTTGTTACCTTCGCATCTTCTGAGAGTATTCTTTATAAGAGTCTTCTTATCTAATGAATAATGCTGATTGGAATCTCTAATCCAAACAGGAAGATCATCAAGCGTTACAACATGAATATTGCCATTTCTTATTGATATTGACTTAACAACTTTTATCAATTCTCTTACATTACCGGGCCACAAATAATTATTCAAAAATTTTATTAAATCACGCTCTGCAAGAATCTCGTTATTTTCACTATTCAAATAATATGCAAATAGTGCAGCTATATCATCCGGCCTTTCCCTAAGCGGTTTGAGTCTGATAATTTCCGAACATACCCGATAATAGAAATCTTCCCTTAAAAGTTTATTATTGAGTAATTTATCTATCTTTACATTGGAAGCCAGAATTAGCCTTATATCAATATCAGTCTCCTCTGTTTCTCCCACTACTCTTAATTTACTCTCCTGAAGAACTCTGAGCAGTTTCGCCTGCTGGCTTCTGGTAAGCTCGGATATCTCATCCAGAAAAAGCGTCCCACCTTCCGCACTCTTTATATATCCTGCCTTTCTTCTGACCGCGCCGGTGAATGCTCCATGCGCATGACCAAAAAACTCACTTTCAAATAATTCATTTGCTACAGACGCACAGTTCACTGCTATAAAAGGGCCTTCAGAACGATTACTCCACTTGTGTAACAGTTGAGCAACAACTTCCTTGCCGGTTCCTGTCTCTCCCTCTATGAAAACTTCTATATTCTCAGCTGCTATTGTTTTAATCCTGTTCACCACATCCTTCATATGTCTGGATCTCGCAATGAGAACATCTCCATACAGCCATGATGGATTAAAAATTATTTGTTTATACCTGGATTCTTTAAATCCTTCATTAGATTCGTTCTCAATATTCTGGAATAAATCCCTGCAGTGTTGAGCATGATTGCCAAGCTTAATCGATGAATACAGCCTCATTGCGTTTAAAGAATAGGACTTGGCCTCCCCAAAAAGTCTTTTCTTCACCCCGAAGGAAACACTCTCCCCTTTTGTCCATTCCATATACTCCGCCGCGGCAATTTTATAAGTATATGCCAGCTCGAATTTATCATTTATTGAACTGTGAGTTATTATGGACTCTTCAAAAAAAGATCGCCCTTGATCAAAATCACCTCTTCGTAAAGCCAGCAGTGCCTTTGCTCTGTAAACAGAACCGAGTTCGTATTTATCTCCCAAGTGCCCACAAAGCTTATATGCCTTTGAAAGCATTTCCTCAGCGTCATCTAATGTGCCAAGAGCAATTTTTACATCGCCGAGACTTCTGTATATCTCTACCGCCACATCACCACATCGAGAAAAATGGTCAGTAAGCTTCAGAGCTTTTGAAAGCCAACTTTCAGCTTCTCGATATTTATTTCTCCTGTAGTAGACTTGGCCTAGAAATTCTGCCGACAGTGCCTGCGCTCTTTTGTAATTAAGACGCGCGGCTTCCTTGTATGTTTCTTTAAGTTCTCTTTCGCATAATTTATAATCGCCTTCAAATATACCTATATACGCCTCAGCAATATTGCAATGTAAGATATTGCTATCACTACCCAATTTATTATACTTTCTTATTGCCATTTTGAGTTCGTTCTTTGCTTCTTCATATCGGCCAGTTCGGGTATAAATAAGGGAAAACATTTTATGACAGTGACCAATCTGCTGCGTTTTATCAGCATTTTCGAAAATCACAAGAGATTCCCTGAAATGGTCCTCTGCCTTATTAAAAACTGCTCTTTGAAAACAAAGATATCCCATCATATACATAGTCAACGCCAGCATATATTCATTATTGCATTCTAAGTAATAAATATAACATTTTTGAAAATAGCGATTCGCCTTCAGATAATCACCATTCCAGAAATACGCCTTACCGAGATAGAAAAACAACCAGTATTTTTCACTTTCCGGATGTTCGATTTCGAGGGCTCGCTCTATAAGCTCTATTGATTGATCAGCCCTCTCCTCTAAAATTAGTAATCTGTATTTTTGCTCTATATATAATTTATTAAACCATAACTCGGGGTGTTGTGTTTCATACAATTCCAGGTATTCCTTTGACTTCTTATACCTATTATTGAAATAATATGTCTTTGATAATAAAAGAAGGAGTTTGCCACTTATTCTACCAGTTGATAAATCTTTCTCTTTCTCCCACTCTGTTACCATAGTGAGAGCATCGCTGTATTTTTTCTTTTTGAGCAGAATATTAAAGTTGCTGTTTAATATATCAGTATCTGCCATCAGTCTCCAGTTCCCCTATTTACCTAAAATAGCAAATATGTTATTTGATTAATTATTATCTTCATATGAAGATTAAAAAGGGATATCTTTTCTTCCTCTACTTCGGATTCACCTCTCAATGCAACGGTAATTTCAGAATTTTCTTCCGCGTTTAAAGTACTTGTTGCTATATTAGGATCTTCACCTGGCGCACCAAATAATTCTTCTCTACGGATATAGACCCTCGCGTTGCTAACCTCAGGAATAATTAAACAGCAGATCAATACATTAAGAATAACAATGATGGATACTATATTTTTTAATGGATCCTTCAAAATGCCCCTAAGTGTTTGTGATTGTAATCCCTCGTATTTCTGATTCTAGGATATTATAAAAACAAATGTCAAGTTTAAACACAAAACTTTTCGAAAAAAAATGATAGAAAAGAAACACTATTACAACCGACTATCTTTCCGTCCCCTTCAGGAAAATGGTTTTAGATGAAATAAAAGATTTATAGAAGTCTTCCTGAGTCTCTACTCCCACCGGTGGGAGTAATATCCGGAATAATCACTCATTGTTTTAATAGAGGTTAACTCTTCTCCACTTCAAAATATTCCCGAAGCTTCTCATATGTCTTGTCGGACGTTTGAATATCCCGAATAATTTTGCCGTCCTCCAGGATCGCGATTCTGGTACAAAGATCGGCTACATTGGCAATGTCATGACTCGAGATAATCATAGTTTTATCTCCATTATTATTAATTTCAATCAGCAAATTGCTTAATATTTTACGGGAAGTTGGATCAAGGTTGGCGAAAGGTTCATCGAGCAGAATTACATCAGGGTAGAATAAGAGCGCCGATGCAATGCCGACCTTACTCTTGTTGCCGGTTGACATATCCCGAATATATTTATTCTGGCCTAGGACACCGCCATTGAATAAATCGTTAAACCTGTTGAGAGATTTCTCTATCTCCTGATCAGACATGTCGTGGAGACAGACCACAAGGTCGAAATACTCCTCTGGAGTCAGAAAATCCACCAGAAATCCTTCATCAAGATATGAACCGGTATATTCTTTCCAGTCTTCATATTCAGCCACATCTTTGTCATTGGACAGAACTCTACCATCGTCAGCCCGAATGAGATCGAGACATAACCGGAGGAATGTTGTTTTACCTGCTCCGTTATTACCTGCAAAGCCAAAGATGTCGCCGGATTCAATTTCTAACTTCGGAATGTCCAGTTCGAAGCCGTCATATTTCTTTTTCAGATTCTTCGCTTTAAAATTCATTAAACAGCTCCCGTACATTTCATTTCAATTCTTCCAATATTTTATACTTCTTTTTAAGGAATATATTATGAAGAAAATCCAACCATTTATCTTTGAGAAGAATACCTGTTAAACCAATTAGGCCGTTAACCATACAAGCCCACATCCAATTGTTTCTAAATATCAGCAGAACGACTCCGGGAAGAAAAAACAGAATAATTACTGAGAAATACTGAAAAGCACTCATGCCTTGATAATTAAAAAAATAGACTGATTAACATCGATCTCCCTAACGCTGAAAACAGATAATAATATGAGCATAAAGGAGGAGTATCCAACGTTAAATAAAAATGACGATAGCGTCATATAAAATCACGTTTTAATATTCCGACCAGGAATGTCAATAAATAGAATGGTATGATAAGAATGATTACAGTAATAATCCGAGCAAACATATATTTCTTGAAATCAATCTTTGAGGTATGAACGAAATCCGCCTGATAACTGTCCCAGGGAAAGAAGAACTGATTATGCTGATACAAAAAACCCGCGGGCAGAAATAACAGGATGAGATAGGACATAAAATTACTTGATTGATTTCCAAAAAGTATATTCTTCATCAACAAACCCATGAACAGGAACATCCCCAGCCAATATAAATATGACATTTTTCCCCGTTTATTCCTGAATATCTGCTTGAAGTTATATTTTATCAATTCGGCATTACTACTGAATCCGTCAACCATGTTATATAATTTATTATCACTGATCTTCTTTTCTCTTTTCGGATATTTATCAATATAGAATTCCCGGCTTAACAACTCGCAATTTATCCGGTACAGAAGGATAAAAACTGCAATAGATATTAAGAAAACAGGAGGTTCCTGAAGAAATGCAGCGAAAATATAGCTGGAAAACACCCCTGTATTAAAAATGTACAATTCCCCTAGAATTGCTGTAACTGCTACCAGGGAAGTCAAAACTCCGAGAGTCTTAAAATTCTTCCAAAAAAACAATTTTATGATCTGGGTCAGAAGATTCATGGAAAAAATCAGAGTATAAATGTTCAGTAACCAGAATAGGGCTTCGTTGAAAGAATGAGAATCCGGTATGGATAAAAAGGCAAAGGGGGTAAATAAAGCTATGACAAAAAATGTTTTGAAACCCAAGATTGTTCTTACAAGTAGAAGATGACTGATTTTCCTTTTTAAAATATTTAAATGCAGATACGGCCTGACACTACCGAAAGGAATCTTCTGCAAGAGCAACCCGCTTATAAACAGCATTGCAAAAACATACAGGAGAAATTCATTGAGTGAATTAACTGGTGGTTCGTTCGGCATAAATTTACTTAGAACAATTTCAATCTGAAAGGATATCAGAACAAGATACGGAATAAGCAGAGCAATTAACAGCTTCCCTATTAATCCCGAAACCCATTGTTTGCTGCGGAAGAATTTCTTGAATACTATCGAAATATGCTTGAAAATTACTTTCAATATAGCACCCTATTCAACTTACGCCTCAGTATTTTATTTCTATATTTTATACTCTTATTCAAAGCAGCTTCTGAACCATTCTGTTCAATTGCGGATAGCTTTCAATCCCGGTCAATACATAGCGCACCCTCATATCACGATCCAGCAAAACCATGGTAGGTATTAACGAAAGTGAATATTCTTTATCGAAGACGTTCATTTCTGACATCAAACATGGCCAGGTAATATTGTATTCTTCAATATATGAAGCATTCAGTTCGATCTCTCTTTTTCTATCCAGTTTCTTGCTCCTGCCTCCCGGAGTTTTCTCTGTCTCCACGCCGGGAAACATACCCAGAAAACAGGTAACGCCGACGACTTCAAGCCCCTGGTCCTGATATTCACCAAGCAATCCGCGCATTTGTTTATACCCAACCCTGCAGGGAACACAACAGGCAGACCAGAAATCCAGTATAACCACCTTTCCTTTAAGGCTGGATAATGAAAATGTGGAATCGGCGTTATACACATGCAGGGGGTCAATCGCTGGAGTTCTTTCCCCGACAAGTTTAACCTGATCGACAACAGAATCATAACGGCCTATTAAAGTTTCGTAACGCCACCGGACATCATCGTCATCGATGGTCAAGGTATCATTGTAGGTCATTGTATCAATGTGACTTTCCAGAGATTGCTCAAGGTCATCCCTTGTTGATAATGCCATATCCAGATATTCGGTTTTACGGTCTATCTCCAACATGAGAGGCATAAGTTCCTGGATCAGATAATAAGAAGAATTGGGGTATACACATTCGAGGGAATTAAGTTCTTCAATTATTACCCCTGCGGCATCTTCCGGATATCCGGCGTCATTAAATATCCCGGACAGTTTTTCCAACGTCTTATACATACCCGGCCTCGACTTCTGATCCCTGCAAAATCTCTCCCTGTATTCGGATACCAGATCTTCGGCTCTCCTGAAATCACCGTTCTCTGCTTCCATGTCAATAAGACAGGACAGAGCGTAATGAGCGTTTTCTCCCTCTCTGTCCCCGTAACTCATAAATATCTCTCGTGCCTCTTTATCTTTTCCGGACCAGCCGAGAAGTTCCGCGTAAATCAGATATTCTTTATCACCAAGACTGTCCGGATCATTAATAACACTGTCCATAAGACCGGCCGTAATATTATCGCGCGTAGAGGACATCTGCTCTCTGCTGGTAAACTTACCGTCAAATAAAATTGAAGTTACACTGTCATCAACCGCGGATTGAATCTCAGATGGAAGTCTCTTCTCTGCTTCCGGCTCTCCATTTTCACATCCCCAAGCAAAGAAAAACAAAACCACAACACAGATGACCGGCATTCTAATCGAAAGATTTCTCATAATCTCTCTCCCCCTATTCAAATAAAATCTACCAACGATTCTACAACGGAAGAATACAAAATAATTTAAAATATCAGCAGTTTTTAATGCCAAGCCGCATTCAATTAGATATGCTAGTATTTTCCACCTATTTGAGCAACACCATTTTCCTGCTTATTGTTTTTTTATTTGCATGCAGCCGGTAAAAGTATACACCCGAGACAACCCGCTTCCCGCTCTCGTTCCTGCCGTCCCAACTTACAGTGTGCGAACCCCTCTCAAGCTTTTTGTCCAACAGAGTTTTTATTTTCCTTCCACTGACTTCATAAACGGAAAGTTCCACTTCCCCTTTATGGGCCAGGCTGAACCGTATGGTTGTAACGGGATTGAAGGGATTCGGATAGTTCTGTGAAAGACAGGCCCTCTCGGGAAGCTCATCATTTTCAACACAAGTAATAACAGGTTTGGCGTATAATCTTAGTAGAGGATGTCCCAGGAAAGTATACATATCGATTGTATTCAGCAGACCTTCATCATCCGGAAAATCTTGAAGCACCCGCTGCCGCGCGATAAGGAAAGACTCAGCCACAGGCCTATCCAGATCATTGAATAACTCCTGCATGAAATACTTCCCTATTACTTTATTTCCGCGTTCCCAGCTGCCGAGTGAAGGCCCTATCCAGGCTATAGCACCTTTATTATCTTCAACCAGAAAGCGGTGGAATACAGGTTCTCCGTAATAAGGATCCTCCGTTCTGGCAAAATCGCCTGTATCGCAGACAAAGCCGAACACAACCGCCGGGAATCCTTCTTCCAGCATCCCCATATGAAAGGGATTGCTTGTACCCACTCTGGTGAAGAAATTACCCGGCCTGGAACGGTTAGAATAACTCGATGAAATAAGAACCAGCTCCGGGTCAACACTGTTCCATAAAGCTGTGGTTGCTTCATTGCGATCACCACCGCTAATATATTCCGACTCGTATATATATGCAGTATCCTGACCAGCCGGTACTGCTGACATCACGGTATCGGTAACTCTGCTCGCGTATTCCCCATCTCCTTCATCCATATGATCAAGATCACCAACACAGGTCATAATAGAATAATAAGAAGAGGGATTCCCCAACTCCATGTAAGATTGCATCTTATAAGCCATCGAAAGAACTTCTTCTTCTGTGGTTACAGGCCAGCGGGTAAGAACTACATCGGGAATTTCATCACCATCAACATCTGAATATGAACAATCGCTTAAAATATATGGTGTAAAATATGATGTATTCTGAAGCCGAGGCAGTGTATCAGGGAATGACCAGGAGGGAATAAGATCCTTCTCCGGCTGGCCTTCTGCCGGATAACCCACCGAAAGATAGTTCTGTCTTATCTGTTCCCAGTCGCCCGGCCAGGGCGTGCTGAACTGCTGCCAGTCATTGGCGTCGCCTATAAGATGGAAGTACATCGCTCCATCAGCCGCGTAAGCAGCGATACTGTCTTTCAGCGCGGCACGGAAACTATCCGGATCTGACGGATAGGCATCAACCGTTCTAAGATACACCGTATATCCGAATATTTCCCAGTAATCCGCCACATAACTCTCTACTTCATCAACAAGGGAATCTACAGTGAAGATGACGTATTTCTCGCCATCTCCCATACCGGTCGTTTTCTCTTCCAGCGCTGCTCGAGCTTCACGCTCTACCGCAAGATCAGAAAGTTTCTTTTTAAGCTCCAACGCAGAGAGATGACCGTCTTCGGATAAGACCTCATCTCTTCCGGGCTTAACTGTATTGCAGACTACCTCATTTCCGCTCTGCTCAATCTCTACAAGGCGATATGCTTGATAGCCGGAGGAAGAAATATTAGCTGCTCGATTACCGATTCCGGCTTCTACTGTTACAATTTCACTCCAGGGTCCTTCCCCGGAATCGGCTCCATCGATTCTATAACCGGCAGTCTTATACTCAGATGTCACCCTCCAGTGCGCAACGTCATCCTCTACGTAAAAACCATGAGCTGTGGCCGCATAATCACCGTCAGAACTCAATTCTATAGTATAATTTTCACCCCCATTCATATATAAGGATGGGCAATTATTACTGACAATATACTCAGACATAAAAGTCAATGCTCCTCCTTCATCTCCATTCCCACCCCCAGGTTTAATAGTAGCTTTTATCTCATCTGTTCCAACCCACTCAGCGCTTTCCAGAGTCAGATTGCCTGATATATCTACAGCATCAACTGCGTTATAGAGAGAAGTATAGATATCAGTATCCAATGTTATCTGGACATCAAGTC
The DNA here is from genome assembly GCA_964554125.1 of uncultured bacterium. Taxonomy (GTDB): domain Bacteria; phylum Krumholzibacteriota; class Krumholzibacteriia; order Krumholzibacteriales; family WJIX01; genus JAGHBT01. The sequence goes on from CAZKNG010000046.1 coordinate 10,229, forward strand.
CTTCCTCAGGAACTTCAGCTCCATCATTTACGGAACATTCGGACGCCCCGGGACCCAACACCATCTTATCTGCTCCGTATAGGTTATGGAAACACAGGTGCGGACAAGTCTGATATGCAATCCCGGTTTTATATTCATCGTACCATTGGCGGTCATCCCAGTTCATGCCCAGGTTTCCCCATAGAATTTCTATATTGCTTTCCGCGTCAGTACGTTCAACTGTACCTGATGGTCCGTAAAATGCGTCCACCCCACAGCTACTGAAAGCATTCCATCCATCTTCGCCATAGCAGCATTGATTATGAAAAATGGCATTAGCCATTGTGCCTGTTTGAGAATTTACCCAGGAAGGTAACTGCGAATATCTGATGGCAATGAAGTAGCCTTCATTCTCCAGAAAATCTTTCCAAATCAGATTTCCATACCCGTAACCATTAATATATTCATCATAAACCGCATCTCTTGCATCCTGACCTTCTTGGGTATACGGGTATATCTCAAGCGAATGACCTGATACACAGCCATGAGTAAATATCTCGACTGCGCCGGCGCATCGATATGCATAATCAAGCACATGAGGGATAGTTACATACGGATCAAGAGTAAGGCCATCAGCATTACTCAACAGAAAAGTGCTTTCATTATTCCACCTGTCCAACGCTTCCTTTGATTTAGTGCTGTTCATATCAGGCCAGGGTCTGATTACACAGGCGATACTTGAACCGGGAGTGTAACAATCAGCAGCTAATACACCTGATGATAAACATGGGAATATAATTAACATTAGAAATAAGGCTGTTATAATTCTATTCATTCTCACCGCCCCCCTTCCCCTCTCTCCTGAAACGCTCCTTAAATAAATACAATATTCTCCTACCTCCGCCCCCACAGAATATGGACTTCTCTTTCTCCTGAGCTGTAAGTGTATCCCCACGGCTGAGCTTTTCAATTGCTCTCAAGGTTTCTTCTGTTCGTCTAGAATATAAGTACCCTCCAAAACCACCAAAGACAACGGTGCCCCCTTTGTTATAACTTTTCCAGAAATCATTTACATGGTTTGTATGATATCTATTCCTTCTCTCCATACGCTGCTGGTCTGTCAGGGGTGGTTTCTCATCTCTAACTAAAGTGGCATATTCAGGGTCCGTTATATCTTTCCAGTAAATGACTACTCTTTTGTCTTTTAAAATCCTGGTGCTATCTACAAGAGGTGATTCTTCCAATATTCTGGCATAAGTTGCCACTTCTTCCTCAAAAGTCTCAGCCGAATCAGCGCAGTTACTAGCATACACATTCAACTCATGCGTACCTTCTGGCTTTTTCTTCCACATTTGTGTTATCTTTCGTCCCTCTTCTAACCTTTTCTCGATCACAGAATCAGAATAGATCTTCTTCATCAGCTCTATCTCTTCCTTCATTCTTTTTTCTTTCCACTTTCTGCGTTCTTCCTTATATCTTCTGACCGGAGAATATGGTATCCCGTTTAACCGCAACGTGTCTTCTTCAATCCCTGTGAATTTAAACGGTGGCTTTAGTATCCTGTCCCTGTAAATAACAAGTCCTTCCGATCTCTTTTTTTGTGAATCCTGCCCTATTGCCTGATAAACCAGAGATAAAACGGAAAGCCCCAAAATAAACAAACTGATTAATAATCTATTTTTCATACTAACCCCCTTATTGCCCCCGCTTTCAAAAGCGGAAAACTAATTCAAAGTGCGCAAAGAATCTAAATATCACATCATTTCAATTTTTTATCAGCTGACCTCTTAAAACTCCTTTTCATTTTCACCAATCTTTGTAAGGCGCCACGCCCGTATCTTTTTCGCCGATACACTTTTCACAGCAACCACATAATTTCGCACAACTCCAGCTACACGGGATGCTTTCAATGAAATCTTGCAGATACAAACTCCCTATATTCTGAATACTCATATATTCAGAAACAGGAAGTGCAGCGAATATTGTTTCTCTGATTTCATCTACATCAGCGGTATCTTCTATTATTGAAACCCTTTCCGTCCTCATCTCTTCCACGATTTCTTCACTTAGAATGAGCTCAAGCTCAGCGATATTCATAAATACCCTGTAAGAAAGCTCATCTTCATTCCCATCCAGAGCAAAGATGTATATGGCTTCCTCTTCAGTTTTCTCTTGGGCTTGTATCGCCTCGGTATTCCCCGTATTTCCTTTATTTACAGAAGGTGCAACAGCACCCTGGTCATCATCGCATGAGATATAGAAAACGACTGCCACTATTAATAAACCCGTAAGTATTAACCCCTTTTTCATAGTATTCCCCTCCTTATCATTTTTACAAGAATAAATCCGACACCTCAACATCCTTCACCGCCAGTTTTTTCGTGTCTTTCCCACCTCCTTTGATGACTGATAAATACTCCGCAACTTCACTGTTTTTCTTTCCCCACCGGGAAACGGCCCCGAACCAGCGAGCGGGACCACCCCTCCGCCGGCGGGGGAAGCTTTAGGAGGTATTCAATGGCTCTGCTCTCTACACACCTGGAAGGTGAAATAAACCATATAATGCCACCTTCTGCCGGTGTATATGAAGGGTATGCCAGCAGTTTACAGTCTTTAATGCCTTAAACACCGTCTGATTTATTCCAAAGATTGACCTCTCAATCACTATTTAATTGCATGCGGTGTTCCTAAAGGCGGGAAAGATAAATATCCACTTGAAATATCTATTAACGGTAAGTCGCTTGGTTCGTTATCTTATTTATTTGCCGGGAGTTATAAATCAGAACAAATTTTAAGAAAATTTCAATTTTTATTATTATACCCCTATTAATAATGTTTTCTGTTGCCTCCGGAAGTGTCCGATGGGACACTTCCGATGGGCCACTTTGCCGGAATATTCTCTATAATTCTATGTTTAATAATAGCTTGGGAGAGTACTCCGCCCAATGAGACAGTTGGGACACTTGGGACACTTTTTATTGTTAATCTCAGTAGATTTTCAGGAACGGTTTCAGGGACGGAATATCTATGATTTCAACTCTTCGATCCAGCGATACAGCGTACTTCGTGAGACTCCAAGCCCTCTCGCGGCCGCTGTCTTGTTACCTTCGCATCTTCTGAGAGTATTCTTTATAAGAGTCTTCTTATCTAATGAATAATGCTGATTGGAATCTCTAATCCAAACAGGAAGATCATCAAGCGTTACAACATGAATATTGCCATTTCTTATTGATATTGACTTAACAACTTTTATCAATTCTCTTACATTACCGGGCCACAAATAATTATTCAAAAATTTTATTAAATCACGCTCTGCAAGAATCTCGTTATTTTCACTATTCAAATAATATGCAAATAGTGCAGCTATATCATCCGGCCTTTCCCTAAGCGGTTTGAGTCTGATAATTTCCGAACATACCCGATAATAGAAATCTTCCCTTAAAAGTTTATTATTGAGTAATTTATCTATCTTTACATTGGAAGCCAGAATTAGCCTTATATCAATATCAGTCTCCTCTGTTTCTCCCACTACTCTTAATTTACTCTCCTGAAGAACTCTGAGCAGTTTCGCCTGCTGGCTTCTGGTAAGCTCGGATATCTCATCCAGAAAAAGCGTCCCACCTTCCGCACTCTTTATATATCCTGCCTTTCTTCTGACCGCGCCGGTGAATGCTCCATGCGCATGACCAAAAAACTCACTTTCAAATAATTCATTTGCTACAGACGCACAGTTCACTGCTATAAAAGGGCCTTCAGAACGATTACTCCACTTGTGTAACAGTTGAGCAACAACTTCCTTGCCGGTTCCTGTCTCTCCCTCTATGAAAACTTCTATATTCTCAGCTGCTATTGTTTTAATCCTGTTCACCACATCCTTCATATGTCTGGATCTCGCAATGAGAACATCTCCATACAGCCATGATGGATTAAAAATTATTTGTTTATACCTGGATTCTTTAAATCCTTCATTAGATTCGTTCTCAATATTCTGGAATAAATCCCTGCAGTGTTGAGCATGATTGCCAAGCTTAATCGATGAATACAGCCTCATTGCGTTTAAAGAATAGGACTTGGCCTCCCCAAAAAGTCTTTTCTTCACCCCGAAGGAAACACTCTCCCCTTTTGTCCATTCCATATACTCCGCCGCGGCAATTTTATAAGTATATGCCAGCTCGAATTTATCATTTATTGAACTGTGAGTTATTATGGACTCTTCAAAAAAAGATCGCCCTTGATCAAAATCACCTCTTCGTAAAGCCAGCAGTGCCTTTGCTCTGTAAACAGAACCGAGTTCGTATTTATCTCCCAAGTGCCCACAAAGCTTATATGCCTTTGAAAGCATTTCCTCAGCGTCATCTAATGTGCCAAGAGCAATTTTTACATCGCCGAGACTTCTGTATATCTCTACCGCCACATCACCACATCGAGAAAAATGGTCAGTAAGCTTCAGAGCTTTTGAAAGCCAACTTTCAGCTTCTCGATATTTATTTCTCCTGTAGTAGACTTGGCCTAGAAATTCTGCCGACAGTGCCTGCGCTCTTTTGTAATTAAGACGCGCGGCTTCCTTGTATGTTTCTTTAAGTTCTCTTTCGCATAATTTATAATCGCCTTCAAATATACCTATATACGCCTCAGCAATATTGCAATGTAAGATATTGCTATCACTACCCAATTTATTATACTTTCTTATTGCCATTTTGAGTTCGTTCTTTGCTTCTTCATATCGGCCAGTTCGGGTATAAATAAGGGAAAACATTTTATGACAGTGACCAATCTGCTGCGTTTTATCAGCATTTTCGAAAATCACAAGAGATTCCCTGAAATGGTCCTCTGCCTTATTAAAAACTGCTCTTTGAAAACAAAGATATCCCATCATATACATAGTCAACGCCAGCATATATTCATTATTGCATTCTAAGTAATAAATATAACATTTTTGAAAATAGCGATTCGCCTTCAGATAATCACCATTCCAGAAATACGCCTTACCGAGATAGAAAAACAACCAGTATTTTTCACTTTCCGGATGTTCGATTTCGAGGGCTCGCTCTATAAGCTCTATTGATTGATCAGCCCTCTCCTCTAAAATTAGTAATCTGTATTTTTGCTCTATATATAATTTATTAAACCATAACTCGGGGTGTTGTGTTTCATACAATTCCAGGTATTCCTTTGACTTCTTATACCTATTATTGAAATAATATGTCTTTGATAATAAAAGAAGGAGTTTGCCACTTATTCTACCAGTTGATAAATCTTTCTCTTTCTCCCACTCTGTTACCATAGTGAGAGCATCGCTGTATTTTTTCTTTTTGAGCAGAATATTAAAGTTGCTGTTTAATATATCAGTATCTGCCATCAGTCTCCAGTTCCCCTATTTACCTAAAATAGCAAATATGTTATTTGATTAATTATTATCTTCATATGAAGATTAAAAAGGGATATCTTTTCTTCCTCTACTTCGGATTCACCTCTCAATGCAACGGTAATTTCAGAATTTTCTTCCGCGTTTAAAGTACTTGTTGCTATATTAGGATCTTCACCTGGCGCACCAAATAATTCTTCTCTACGGATATAGACCCTCGCGTTGCTAACCTCAGGAATAATTAAACAGCAGATCAATACATTAAGAATAACAATGATGGATACTATATTTTTTAATGGATCCTTCAAAATGCCCCTAAATGTTTGTGATTGTAATCCCTCGTATTTCTGATTCTATGATATTGTAAAAACAAATGTCAAGTTTAAACACAAAACTTTTCGAAAAACCGGTAACTTTATTCATCTGAATATTTCATCAAACATGTCCGGCCAGGCATTTTCCATCGAGCCTTCCCGGCTGTTTGCCATTGTTCTCAGTAATTCCAGGACAGCGTAGCAGTCTGAGAGGGAATCATGAAAATCAAAATCTTTCCTGCCGCAGAGTATATCAACGGCTTCTTCCAGCTTCGGCCATTTCACCCCGTAATATTTGTGGGCGATAGCGCAGGTTCCTGTAAAATTTCTCATCGTGCAGAAATTTCTCTTAAATTCATAATTATGAGCAGCCAGTAAAAACCCCGTGTCAAAAGGGCTGTTATGACACACGGCGAGGTCCGCCTTCCCGCAGAACAGGATGACCTCTTTATCCTGATTAAAATAAGAGGGATAACGGTTATCGCCCGGCCCGCGCTTCTGCTTTATAACATCAGCTGTCAGGCCGTTAACTCTTACAGCTTCCGGATTATACGGTTCTATCGAGTAATAATACCTGTCAAATTCCTCCTTGACCTCGAAACGCCTGTAATTGCCGTCACGAAATGTGCTGACATGCAATCCTGAAAAACTGAGGACTGAATTGAAGGCCGGCATCAACCCATTCGTCTCAACGTCAAAGATTATAAACTCATAAGCCATAATATCCACCCGGCGCAATATTTATTGCAGGATAGAACTCCGCAATTAAATGATCTTCTTCGATTATAGAGTCAAAACGGCCCCAATTCAATTCATACCTTTAAATAACGGCGGCGGCCGGGACCAAAAAAGAGCGGACCACAAGCCAATGCCGGACCGTTTGGCGTTGACAGGGAAAATCGAACTTCCTATTCTTTGAGAAAAGTGATAATAAAGGATCTTTTATTCATTTGGTCGAGCTGTCGTTTTAAGCGGAAGGGGTTTGCCGCTTACGTTATATCTTCAACACAAATGGCTTAAGCCGGGGCTGTTTTAACAGAATCAGTTGATCAGGAAGGGAACCTGTGAAGATCATAATTGTCTACGATAACACCTCCACCGGGGAAAATCTGGCGGCCGACTGGGGATTTTCCTGTTTTATTCAAACAGATAAAAGAAAAATCCTCTTCGACACGGGAGGTAACGGGAAAATCCTGTTACAGAATTTGCGGGAATTAAAGATAGATCCGGAAGATTTTGATGATATTGTGATATCCCATCCCGATTTTGATCATATAGGGGGACTCAGTCATATTCTGAATTTGAATAGTTCTGCTGTTATCCACAATCCAATTTCTTTCCGCGGAATCAGATATAAGAACGAAGTTAAATACTACGACAATCCGGCTGAAATCTATCAGAATATTTTTCTGACGGGGGAATTGGGAAAAAGAGAACAATCTCTGGCTGTCAGGACAGAAAATGGGTTGATTCTGATTATAGGCTGCGGACATCCGACTCTGCGTAAGATAATGGCCGCGGCCTCTCCATTCGGAGATATTCATGCAATAATAGGCGGCCTGCACGGTTTCAGGGAATTTGAGATTTTAGAAAAGGTTGAAAAAATATGCCCAACTCACTGCACGGTTCACAAAGAGAAGATAAAAGAGCTTTATCCGGCAAAATATATCGAAGGGGGCGCGGGCAGAACGTTCAAATTTTAGATTTCCGCTGATTACCCGGAGAGAGGGATAATTCTGCCGCTTTTTTCTAATCTTTTTACGCGCCATTTTTTTAGCTGTAGGGTCCGGGATGAAAAGAACTTTACCGGGAAATCCCGGCCGGTTATAATAGCATTTGAAATCGACGGATTCAGAAGCACAAAAAAGTG
>CAZKNG010000047.1:0-17715 GCA_964554125.1 uncultured bacterium
CAACCAGAAATGGGGTACCAAAGACCCGGTGGCCTTCAAGGACAGCCAGCTCGGACTGGTCAGGCTCAGGGCTTTCGGGCTGTACACTTTCCGTATTAAGGAACCGGTCCTGTTTATTAACCACGTAGTGGGCACACAGGGCGAATTCACCAGTGAAATGATAGATAATTACCTCCGGGATGTTATTGTCTCGCGGATGAACGATATGTTCGGAGAACGGCTGGATACCATATTCGATCTGCCCCGTAATTACGATGAACTGGCCGAGGAGATAACCGGAAGACTGGAAAGCGATTTTTCTAAGTATGGAATGGAACTGGCCGATTTCTTTATCAACTCCATTACCCCTCCCCCGGAAGTTCAGACAATGATAGATGAACGGTCCGGCCTCCAGGCTGTGGGTAATCTGGACAGTTTCTTCAAGTTCAAGGCGGCAAAGGCTATGGGAGATGCCGCATCCGGCGGTGGAGCGGGAGCCGGAGGTGCAGCCGGAGCAGCCGCGGGGGGAATGGGACTAGGTGTGGGAGCCGGACTGGGTATGATGCTGCCCGGAATGCTCGGACGCAGCATGAATGAACCATCCGCGGGACCCGGGGAAAAACTCAATTGCCCCAGGTGCCATAACGAAGTCTCTCCAGATTCCCGTTTCTGTAATAACTGCGGCGCTCAGCTGGTTACGCTCAATCGGTGTCCGGAATGTAAGACAGAGCTGCCGGCTGAGGCTAAATTCTGCTCCAGCTGTGGAAAGGAACTGTCGGAAACCCTGATCTGCCCTCACTGCGGAACAAAGCTGCCGCCGGGAACAAAATTCTGTACCAGCTGCGGCGAAAAACTGAAAGACTGACCATGCAGGTTAAGTGTGAACTCTGCGGAGGAAAAAATGAACTGCTTCCGGGTCAGAAGATGCTCAAGTGTATCTATTGCGGATCAGCGCTGGCGGTGGAGGATAAAGAATATGAGCACCTTATACTGCCGCACAGCCGGGACGACGGGACAGCTGAGGATATACTCTGCTCTTTTCTTCTGAAACGGGGCTGCCCCGCTCCGGATGATATCGAAACTGAATTCAGTTACGTCCCCTTTTCGGTAATAGAGGATGAGTCGGGAGGAACCAGCTGTATCCCCGCCGACGGAGCTCCCCGCGGGGTTGGCCCACTGGCTGATATTCCGGCCGGGGACTACTGCTTTTTCGACGAGAAGCTTACCTCGGGTGAGAACCTGGTTCAGGCAGCCGGCAGGGATGACAGGGCCTGCCGGATGATTCATCTACCCCTGTACCTGATATCCTTCAGGATGGGAAAACAGAGATTATACGCTGTGATTACAGGAGAGAACTGGCATGTGCAAATGGAAAAGGTTCCGGCCAGGAGAAATCAATCCATGGATATTGCTTCACTAATACCGGCAGCAGGACTGTTTTTAATATATCTGCTGGCGGGGAAGCTGACCGGTTCCTGGCTGGCCAGGCTGGGTCTGATGGCTGCAGCCGCCTCTGTTGGTTATTCCGCGTACAGAATCAGAGATAAGGTGACCTTTCTATGAAAAGCGGCAGAATCACAACCGATCCCGACGCCGTGGCCAATCTAGAGGCGGATATCCCTGCCGAACCGGAGATAGAGCTGAACTCCAGACACTCCTGGGATAACCCAAGGGAGAATATCGGGATCAACTGCCCCTCATGCGGAGGCTCACTCAGTATACCAGAGGGGATCAGGAGTATTCTGTGTGAGTACTGCGGATCTGATCTGTATATACTGAATCCGCGCGGTGTCCGGAGCTTCTATATCGAACCGGGAATTACCGCCGGGAAGGCAAAGCTCAGGGCACTGAATCTTCTGAATAAGCAAACCGGCGGGCGAATCGGAGCAAGGCATACATCAGTGGTTGATTTGAAGCTCATTCACGTTCCCTTCTGGAGGATGAAGGGAAGATTCATCGGATGGATCTGCGGAGATGAGTTTAAAACAAGAACGGTTGAAAAGTATACGGACACCCCCGGGGGAGAGATGAGCCGAAAGGTCATCCAACAGGAAAGAAAACCCTTCTCAAAATTCATTTCAAGGAATATCAACTGGAGCGCGCCGGCGTGTGTTATGCGCCATCTTGGACTTCAGGGAATATCCTTCCGGTCCAGATTCGGTGACTGGAAGGTGTTCGATCACAGCCTGAAGAGATCGATGAATATTGCTCTGGTCACCGTTCCGCGCGGAAAAGCGGAAGCGAACGGATTCAGGTATACCGCGAGTCTATCCAGGCCGGCGGGATGCAGGATCGACGCCAGCCGGTTCCACCTCTTTGATAAGAGGCTCTCCGTATACTACTACCCTGTCTACCTTCTGTTCTATAAGTACAGAGGCATTATCTACGAAGTGACCATTGACGGGAACGATGGCCATATCATCAGATCGGACGTTCCGGAAATAAGGAGTATAAATCCTGCGTACTACTTTTTCATACCGGCTGCCGCGGCTTTCCTCGCCGGAACCTGTTTTCCCCTTATCTTTGCTGTCATCTGTCTGCTGTACATATCCGATATGATTAGAAACACCGGAATTATAAATCCCCTGAAATGGATGAAGTATAAACTCAACAAATGGTTCGGGAAGGGATAGAGATGCTTGAAATAAAAAGACTGGCCTGTCCGCACTGCGGAAGGCAGCTTTCCGGCTCAGATGATTATATAACCAGGTTGTGCCGGACCTGCCTGCGGCACTGGATGATAACGGAAGATGGCCTCAGGGAGCTGGCTGTATACAGGGCGGTGGAAGAGGGCGATGCTGATCTTATGCTGCCTTTCTGGATAGTTTACATAGACAATAAGAAACTGGCTGAGGATCTGAGGGCAGCCGCGGGAGAATTTATGCAGATAACGAGGACTCTTTCCGAAGTCAGGGCCGAGAGCAAAGGAGAAGCAACTCTGCTTTCGTCATTCTCCGAACCGCCCGACGGGATGGAGAAAATGGAAAAGCCGGACGGAATACGGACGGACCGGAGAATGGCCGGAAGAAGAGAAATTGAGCATTGTATAGATAAGATAGCGGATAGCCGCGTTTACAGGGTTTATATACCGGCGTTTATTTCAACGAACCCATTTGCTTACCTGAAAGCGGGGAGACTGCTTACCTCCAGGCAGCCCTCCTTCCGGGTGGAAAGCTCGGCGGGGCTTAAAAACCCCGTACTGTGTTCGGTGGAAAGCTCGGAGGCACTGGCCCTCGCGGATTTTGTGTTTCTGTCCTCACTTCCGAAATCTATACTCAGGTGCGGAAGAATGCTGGAGAATATATCGCTGCATCCCTCTTCACCTGCCGTTCTGGTTAATTTTCCCTTTATCAGGCGGAGAGATTCTCTGATTTCACTGATAGGCGGTTTTTCTATCTCATCCGGACTGCTGCAGCCTGCTGAAGCGGGCTAGATCAGTGTAATATGAAATTAACCGCTCAAAAAGACTTCAACCCGCCATATATTCTGTACTTTAAATTCCCAATAATGCGGCCATACCAAAGAATGAGATTTGAATCAACGATATACCGGTATTTTTAAAGATTTTTCAGCTTTTTTGGACATTCCCCACTTTTCAGGCCTAAAATCTCTTAACCTGTTATTATTTAGGCAATAACAGAAACTAACAAATAATAAGATGGCCTCCTCAAAAATCAGTGGGTTTAATCATCGATGAACACAAAAAATGAAGGAGGTCAAAATGGAGTATAGACAAATTGCCACAAGATAACTATGTATTGGATCGTGGTGGAAATAGATGCAGTTTATTGAACCCACTACTGGATAATGTGTTGGGATTTATCATTCAGTTAGTGGGGAATCGTCATTTGGCTTTTCGGGGGAGGAATAGCTTTGCATTGGATCTGGCTAAAGCCCGATGAGTTACGCTTAAACAATTATCAAAGAAGTTAAGGGAGAAGAAAAGGTTTATCATCTTGAGTACGGGTTTAGAAAAGTGAAGTTGCCGGGACGAAAAGAGCAATTATACTTGGTGGTGATTAAGAGTTTTAGGAGAAACCCCATGATGCTTTTGACGAATGCCGTTGTGAAAAAAACCCGAAAAAGTTTATGGTTTTTTGTCAGCTGCTATCTTTCTCGATGACTGATAGAAGAGACGATTCGTTTCATCAAACAAAGTTATCCTAGAGAATATCCGTGTTTTGGATTATGAACGCCTTCGAAACCTAACCTCTTTAGCATTGGCGGCGGCATATTTTTCGGGCGTCTTGTTGGGTAAATCTTTGAAGCTTACAGTTCTGGAGACAAGGATAGCAAAGGTGGCGAAACGTTTCTTCGGTGTACCCGATTTTCATTATTATGCATTGGCCGATGGAATAGCAATGCTGCTGTCTCGCCAGAGAGAATGGAAGCAAAAAACAAGAACAGGAAAACCCACAGAAGAATCAACTCAAGGAACTCTTTTTGCCTTTACTTAAAAAACTGGGGAATGAATGACCATTCTATAATATTAGTTGACTAATCGTTTAGAGTACTCTATAATATAAGCAAATTTATGATGAGGAGTAAATATGTATAAAAAAAGAGAATTAGAAAAGGCCCTGATCAATAACATTTCAAAGAAAGATATAGCTGTTATTCTTGGCTCAAGACAGACAGGGAAAACCACATTACTAAAGAAAATTTATGATAGCACAGATGGAAGAAAATCGTTTGTTGATCTGGATATATTTGAAAATAAGTCTATTTTCAGTTCATACTCTGAGGCTATGAAATATCTGAAATTCGAAGGTTATGAAAAAAACAAAAAATTTATTCTGTTTCTGGATGAATTTCATAAAGTCAAAAAGATTGGTAAAATACTAAAAAATATATATGACAATAATCCTGAAATTAAAATATATGCTACAGGTTCATCGTCTATTGAAATTATAGGACAATTGAAAGAATCCATGGCTGGAAGAAAAAGAATATTTAATCTTTATCCGTTGAGTTTCGAAGAATATTTATTATTTAAGGATGAAGTCTTATATCAGAAATATAGAAACAGTAAGAAATCTGATATACCGGCGATAATAGGGAATAAACTGGATGATTTAATTAAGGAATACTGCATATTCGGAGGATATCCAGAAGTTGCGCTTGAGGATAAGAAAGAAGGGAAGAAGGAAACAATCAGAAAGATATTTGACCTGTTTGTACAAAAGGATCTAATCAATTTCTTAAATATCAAAAACCCCGACGCTGCGTACAATATATTAAAATATATAGCTATAAATAGCGGCCAAATAATAAATTATTCTGATATCAGTAATTCGTGCAATGTAGATATTAATACACAAAAGCGGTATATTAATATATTAAATCAACTCTATATTATTAAAACAATTCCTCCTTTTTATACAAACAAAAAAAAGGAGATCGTAAAAGCCCCAAAAATATATTTTTATGATCCGGGTGTAAGAAACTTTTTTATCAAGAATTTCGCTTCCTTTGAAGATAGAAACGATAACTCATTTCTGCTTGAAAACTATTTCTTTTCTCAGATTATTAAAAAGATATCCTGGGATACAGAGATAAAATACTGGAGAGATAAGAATGAAAGAGAAGTTGATTTTATAATTCAAAAGGGAAACAAGATAAATGCTTATGAGATAAAAAACAGGAAAATGATAAAAAAGAGAGACCTATCTAATTTATTGTTTTTCAAAAAGAGTTATACGGAATCTAAAATTTACCTTTTAAATTTCTATTTTGACACACGGCTTCTTAACCTCAATGATCTGGGATTACTCCGGTATTATGAAATTTAGCCGGTAAAAAGCATAAGGATTTTGAAATCATTGCAATGAATAAATAGAAAAGCAGTACAGTCCTTTTTTTCCTTACTCATTTTCAAGGATGAAATCCTGCTAATTTAAAAAAACCCTGGCGCGTTATCCCTAGACATACGCCTCGCGCGTCTGTTCGTCCGTCAGGACGTGTCTGATAAGTTTCTGCCATCTATCAGATTTCCAGGTACCCAGCTTACCGTGGGTTACGTAATAGCTCTGAGGAATCGGATGAGTGCCGACAACCACGTCCAGATCAAAATGGGCGGGAATGAATTCAGTAAAAAACTGCAGCCGCGGGCAGGGCGGATATCCGACAACCAATCCGGTTGCAAGATGAATTACATCTGCCCCGTTCATTTTCATCTCCGCCGGAGCGTACTCTATATTTCCTCCGGGACAACCTCCGCAGCTGGTATAGCCGACTAATTCAACTTCCTCATCCTTATACAGGGCGAACGCTCCCTCACGGTTCCGCATGGATCGAAGACATTTCCCGCCCGCGCAGGTATGATAACGATCGCAGATGATTATTCCTATTTTCTTCATCTAACCCGCCTCCTTTTTATTTATATATCAATTTCCATATTTTTTAAGATAGAACTTCTTTATTCAAAATGAAATACCGCGCCAACGGAGGCGTAGTTTATCAACGTAAAATTATATACTTCATCATTATCCGCTCCGCCCTCCAGAATTCTGTAACCCGCGTACATATCGATCTTATCGGTCGCTCTAAAGGTCAAGGCGGCAAGAATATCCTCTGCGCGGCCCTGAGGAGCTACAAGGGCGTCTCCATCCAAAAGAAACGCGAACTTCTCAGCAAATTTCCATAAAAGCCGGTAATGAATTATCGGGACGAAACCGACATTGCTTTTTTCCGATTCGAGGCCGTCCCCTTTTACGGCAATTTCCGCGTCGCGTATTTTGCCTGTAAATCCAATACCCATTTCAATTTTATCATTTCTCATAAAGTCATAACGGTAGGTCAATCTGTAAGAATTGAATCTATATTTTGCCTCCAGAGGGGTATCAGCCCCGAATGTCTCCCCTTCGAATACGAGATCACGATCCAACTTCCCGTTAGAATTAATTGAAAGCGGGGCATAAAGAACTCCGAGGTGATGACGTTCATTGAAATTATAGAATACTCTGATTCTATAGAAACCTTCCGCGTCTGTTTCCAGTTCTTCAGAAAGAGAAAATTTCGTTCCGCCGTCTCCGGGAATCCTCACATCGTTGTACCCGCTGAATACTGCGCCTGTTTCAATCCCCAGGTCAACCTGCGAAAAAACGTCTGGTGTAAGAAAAACAATAAAACCAACCAGTAATACGAAAAAACTTCCAGTTTTTTTCATGACCCGCTCCTTTTACGATATAAATTGACCTCCATTCTAAAGTGCGCGAGGGCTGAAAGCCGTGGGGCCCTTGAATTCTAAAGCTCAACTTCCAGTTTCACATCAGATTACCGAATTGCACCAATGCCCCCGCGTACCATAATGAACTCATTGGAATAACTGATTTTAGGATATAGAAAATATTAAGTCAATGAAGTTTACAATTGCTGGAGTCCCCCCATTTCTTTAAGGGGAGAACAGATTTGTCTTAAGGTTAAAAGACAGATTCCACTTACTAACATCAGTTAGCTGATTCTCTGCCTGAAAATCAGGGGATGTCCTTAAAAGCATAGACATATACAAAAATCAGAGAATAATATAAAATTTCTTATTACGGGTAGAAAATTAGAATTGTAATCCGCAGCTCAAAAATGTTAAGTTATTTATATTCTGCTGGTTGACTCTTAATTCAACAAGTTTTGTTATTATTTAACTATCGGGCAGTCTGGTGACGCGGCATTAAATATTACAACTGTTTCATTTCAAAATCGAATTCGTAAAACAAAGCAACAGGGGAAAAAAGTTGAAGATAAAAAACTACATTATAGCAAACACGATACTCCAGACAACTCGCAAAGCCCTTTCATCGAATTCCAATACATCCTCACGCCCTCCTACTACAGCCGATTATAAAACAGCTTTCGGATGCTTATTTAAAATTGCCTTGTTTTTTATCTACCTGTTTGAGCTGCTTATCGCGGCAACAGTCCCTCTATTTGGAATATCCCTGATTGCTCTTACAATAACCGGCCAACTTCTCTTCTAATATTCAGATAAGCAGAAAGCGAAAAGAGCAAGCCGGAAAGCTGATAATAAATTTGAGGAAAACGATTTTTACGGGGCGCTCGAATTTTTCAAACAAGCCCATCGTCTTGACTGCAGCGACTACTCTACAATTAGAAGTCTCGGGCATACTTACTGCATGGTTGAAGAGTATGACGATGCCATCGAAATGCTTCAGAAGTACTTATCAGAATATCCCGATGATTATTTCAATCTCTTTGTGCTCGGAAGTTGTTATTACGAGACTGATTTATTTGAGAAAGCCATAGAAGTACTGCAGTTCATCCCTGAAAGTTATGAGAAAAATGCTAAAGCACTTAATCTTTTAGGGTCATCATTTTATCAGTTGGGTAAAGTGGATTCTGCGCTCGACACATTTAACAGGGCTCCTCTAAACCAGCCGGTAGACAGCTATGATCTGAAAGAACTGCATTACAATCTCGGTCTGATCTATAATGATCTGAAGGAAGAGGAAAAGGCATTAGCGGAATTCAAAAAGGTTTACGCGAGAGACATCAATTTCCGGGATGTTGAGGCGATGATCAAATCCCTTGAATAATTGATCCATTCTTTTAAAACAAATGGGGCGCATCCCTCTTCTATTCGCCCGACTTTATAAGAGAAGTTTTCCGCTTATGGACTCAGCCTGTTTATCAGTCTCGGGAAGGGGATCGTTTCTCTTACGTGCTTTATCCCGCAGATGTAGGCGAGAAGACGCTCCAGGCCCAGCCCGAAACCGGAGTGCGGGAAAGCTCCGTACCTTCTAAGGTCCAGATACCATTCAAACGCTTTCCTGGGCAGTTCCTCTTCCTCTATCTTCTTCTCGAGGTATTCGAGATCTGAAGCCCTCTCGCCGCCGCCGATTATTTCCCCGTACCCTTCGGGAGCCAGAAGATCCACCGACAGACTTAACTTATTGTCATCCGGATCCGGTTCCATGTAGAAAGCCTTGATAGCTGCCGGGAATCTGTGCACGAAGAACGGCCTGTCAAATTCCTCGCTCAGGACGGTTTCATCGTTGCCGCCGAAATCCCCTCCGAATTCAAAATCGACACCCTTCTCCTTTAATTTAGCCGCGGCGTCGGTATAAGATATCCTGGGAAAAGGGGGCTTGACCCGTTCGAGCATACTGACATCCCTCTCCAGAACATCTTCGAGCAGGCCTCTGTAATTCTCGAGAGTTCTGCCTACAACCTCCACTACAAAGTCCTCCGCGAGCTTCATTATATCTTCGAGACGGGCGAAAGCAACCTCCGGTTCGACCATCCAGAATTCGGTCAGATGCCGGCGGGTCTTAGATTTTTCAGCTCTGAAAGTAGGACCGAAGCAATAGACTTTTCTGAAAGCGGCCGCGGTGGCTTCATTATAGAGCTGACCGCTCTGAGTGAGATAGGCTCTGTCCCCGAAATAATCCGTCCCGAAAAGTGTTGTCGTGCCTTCACAGGCGTTCGGCGTAAAGATGGGAGTATCACAACATATAAACCCCCTGTTGTCGTAGAACTCCCTTATGTAGCGTATAACCCCCGCTCTTATCTTCAGGATAGCGTTCTGCCTGGAGCTGCGCAGCCATAGGTGTCTGTTGTCCATGAGAAAGGACATCCCATGCGATTTAGGGGTGATCGGATAACCATCGGCGACATGAATCACCTTCAAGTCAGTAACGTCGAGTTCATAACCGCCGGGAGCGCGCTTGTCCTCTTTAACTGATCCTGTAATCTCGAGAGATGATTCCTGTGTAAGGGATGAGGCGGCTTCAAAAATCTCATCTCCCACCGATGATCTCTCTATTACACACTGTATAACACCTGTGCCGTCTCTCATCTGAACAAAGATTATCTTTCCGCTGGAACGTATATTATACACCCAGCCTGACAACAGTACACTCTGCCCCACAAAACCACTTATACCGGAAATTTCGGCTGGCTGCATTTTCTCTCCTCCTTAAAAAAACAAAATTGATCTCTTGCCGTTACAGTTAAGGCGGCGTTTAATACCGCCTCACATTATTCTATTTACCACTTCAATATGAAGATGTAAACAGTGAAATGGCAATAAGTGCCTTTTAACCCCCAATTCAACCTCAAACGGCATGATTATTGCCGAAAATATCAGGGAAAACCTTAAATAAACGCTGTTTACATCAGAGAGGTAGATAAATAATTGAAAAAGAGAGTCTGGCAGAGAAATATAACTGGATCCCCGGCGATTATTCCGCTCTGCGCCCTCCTCTGTATTGCATTCTGCACTTCCGCTCTGGGCACTTCACTTGACGATATAAAAGATCCCGGAATCAAAAGTTATACAAACGGGGAGCTGCGAGTGCGGGCTCCCGCGCTGAACTTAAGCTCCAGACTTTTATACGGCGAGGCGATGAGAACTCTGAAAGAGGGGAACTGGAAAGAGGCAAGGGAAAAACTGCTTCTGGCGAACGACTTCTCAAGTGATTACGCCGCTCCTTCATACGCTCTGGCCCGAATCTCCCTGAAGCAGGGAGACTTCGATTTTATTATCTATCTTTTGAGTGGACTGAAGAGGCAATCTTCATCTTTCTACAAAAGGAACCTGCTTCTGATAAATCTTATTATTACCCTTACAGCTGCTGCCGGTATGACTCTGCTGATCTATCTCATACTCCTGCTGATAAAATACAGTTCAGAGATAAACCACAAAATCACTGAAATATATTCAGGCAGATTTACTTTCCCCCCGGCAAAATACATAGGGCCTGTAATTATAGCGGGGCTTCTGCTTATCCGTCCCGGACTTGCCGCCTACGCGGCCCTTCTGATTATCGTAGTGTGGAGTTTCACTTCAAATATGGAAAAGGGGATACTGATATCACTCGTCGTCCTGATATCTATCTCATCTTTTTACTCGGAAAAAATGAATAATTTTGTTCCGGGACTCGATGAATACAGCGTAACAAGACGACTATCTTTGATTAACGAAAAGGGAGCGGATAAAGAAACAATCGGTTTAATCGAGGAAATCGATTCGCCGGAATTTACCGCCGAAATAAATTTCGCGCTGGGAACTCTGATGTACAGAAAGGGAAATTTACATGCCGCGAAGCGGTATCTCAGACAGTCTATCGCGGAAAATGGAGATTTCGTTGAGGCATTCATCAATCTTGGCAATATCTATTTCAAAGAGGGTGACCACGATAAAGCTTTAAACGGATACCGTAACGCCGTCTCCCTGGACTCAACTAATTCTGTGGCACATTACAATATAGGTCAGACCTGTATCAAAAATATGCGTTTCAGTCTTTCAAGTTCCGCGCTTACAAAAGCCAGTGAATTTGGCATCGAAAGATATAAAAGAGAAAACCCCGCTTCAGCTTTTGCTGATAACGAAATTCTCGACTGCGGCTTCAAAAAATCACATTTGCGGAGTATAGCCGCCCGGGAAGCTGAGAACAGAAAGTTGGTCCTTATAGACGAAGTCTTCAGAAGCTTGATTCTAATGCCGTTTAACGTCCTCTGGATACTCTTTCCAATGAGCGTTCTGGCCGCGATCTTTATAAAAAAAGCCCTTCCCGAAGAATGGGAGGTATTTAATTGCGATAATTGTGATAAACCGGTCTGTCAGAACTGCGCGAAAACCGAACTGGGGATCAATTTATGCCCCGACTGCGGCAGCATGATAAATGGACTTTCAAGCGTAAAAGTAACTGAAGCCCTTCTTCGCCGCAAACGTCAGAAGGCAATCAAAAGAATATCATCATCCGGATGGAAGAGAATGCTTATATTTCCAGGTGGAACACACATATACACTAAAAAAACTTTCACAGGTGTATTAATGATATTTATAAGCTCGATCGCGCTCCTTTCTCTAATCTGGAACGGTTTTTACTTTAAAGATCCGCGATATGAGTTTACCTCCCCCGTGCTCTGGAAAACAATAGTATCGCTAATAATACTGACTATTACAGCCATTATCTCAACAAGGGTAAAAAAACCCGGAATAAACCGAAATTACAATATCCTGCCGCCGCAAACTCTCGTCGAACAGAATGAAGAAGAAGACAAAACTGATTATGACGAGAATAACAGGTCCGGCGAAATTGCAATAGAAAACTCGAAGGAGAAAGAAGAGTTCTTCGATTCATTTATGGATGCTCTCTAGAAAGGGCTTAATATGGCGTTCGAAGGAGATGTAAAAGATTTTGGATTAAGTGAGATACTTCAGCTGATCTCAGTGCAGCAAAAATCCGGAATGCTCCTTGTAAAATGTAAAGAAAAGGTCGCGATATTCTTTCGTGAAGGAGAGATTATATCAACCCGCGACCGCAGAGATCAGATAAGAGATCCACTCGAAGAATACCTCATACGGTACGGATTCCTCGGCAAAAGTGAAATGCAGAGCCTTAAACGTATCCAGACTGAAACAAAACTCGACCTTACGGATATACTGCTGTCCGAAAAGTACTATTCAGAGGATGAACTGAAAAAAATCTTCACCGATCAGATATACGAAACGATTCAGGAAGTTATAAGCTGGCCGAAGAGCCACTACAAATTTATCTCGGGCAACAGACTCCTCCAGGGAGTAAAAAGTTTTACCAGTATCAGGGTTGACGCTGTTCTTATGGAAAGTATGAGGAGGATAGACGAATTTGCTGAACTCGAGAAGAGATTTCCCTCATTGGAAATGACCTTCAAGAATCTGTCCAGACCGGAACATGAACTTTC
Source organism: uncultured bacterium (assembly GCA_964554125.1). GTDB lineage: Bacteria > Krumholzibacteriota > Krumholzibacteriia > Krumholzibacteriales > WJIX01 > JAGHBT01. The sequence continues at coordinate 12,664 of CAZKNG010000047.1, forward strand.
AGAGCTTACAAAAAACGAAAAGTTTATCTACGGAATACTCCATGAAGAAATGAAACTCTCCGAACTTATTTCAAGGGGAAGGATGCCCCGTTTCAACATCTACGAAGCCTTGAAAGAACTCCTCGAAAAGGGTCTTATTCAGATTAATAAACTATCTACCCCGGAGACAGAGGAGCTTCCGCCGGAAGAAAAAGAGGAGAAAGATTCCGGAAAGCGGTTCTTACCGGCTTCCATCACGGTATTGACCCTTATTATCTGCTTTTTTATTGGAGAAGTTGCCGTACCCCAGCTCCTTCCGCCAGGATGGTCATTCCGGAAGGTTAAAACAGAAGATAACAATAGCTTTAAAGCGGAAGCCGGAAATTTCCTCGCAGGAAATATTGAAGAGGTCAGAACACGGCAGCTTGAGAAAAAAGTCCGGTCAGCCCTCAACGAATACAGCGCAAAAAAGAAATCTTATCCCTTAACTCTGGAGATTCTGTCAATAAGGGGGTATATCTCAGAGGGAATATCAACACGGGTAAAAAATGCTGGGTTCAAATACAAGCTGGATGAAACCGGGCTGGCCTATACTCTGAGAAAGAACTGAATTCAGCCGTTTTGCGGTGATATTGCTTCAGGTCACAAACGAAAGACTCCTGCATGCCTTATACAGATTTATGAATAACAGTTCCTCTATCTCTTTATAAGCGGGGTGAGAGCGGATACGCCATTTATAAATCTACCCTTCAAATCCTCCACCCAGAATAATTTTCCGTATGACAATCTGTTTCTCAGACTGAAAATATTATCTATTACATAAACACCTTCACGCCGAAGGGCGAAGGGGTCGATTCTTGAACCTGAAGATGGCGGGCAGATCGAAAAGGCCGCCCTGTATCCCGCGCGGCGCGCCGCTTCACTCACTCCGGAATTAACCTTTCCAAAAGGATATGAAAGAGATTTAATCTCTTCTCCGATCTTTTTATCCAGTACACGCTTAGAAAACGTCAATTCATCCCTAAGCTCTTCTTTGCCCAATCCGGTTAAGTCTCTGTGTGACATTGAATGAGATCCAAAGCTGAACCCCATGCCGGAAAGTTCCTTGATCTCATCCCAGCTTAAATGTTTGAACCTGCGCCATGGAAGATTTAACTCCCAATCGTTGTACTTACCCGTATATGAGGTAATAATAAAAATCAGAGCGCTTATACCCCGTTTCTTAAGAACAGGCGCCGCGTTTAACAAGAATTCCCTGTAGCCGTCATCGAAGGTTAAAAGTATTTCTTTTCTATTTCCTGCCCGTTTGCCCTCAAGGACCGCCAGGAAATCATCTTCATCTAAAAAATTAAACCCCAGATCCAACAACCTGTCAATCTGGGACGCGAACCTTGCGGGGGATATCCATGTCCCGCCAAGTTCAAAATCTGTAACCTTATGATAGGCAAGAACACGCGGAAAATCATCGGGAGGCAGCCCCCATCTGGTTTTCCAGAATAGATATGAGAGAAGAATAAAAAACGATAAAACGGAAAGTATCAAAAGAAAAAGGGACAAACCTTTCTCCTAACCGGTATGGCCGAAACCACCTTCACCCCGCTTAGTAACATCGAGCCTGTCCAGTTCCACAAGAGAGACACCGGGCAGTTTGCAGATGACAAACTGCGCTATTCTGTCTCCCCTCTTTACAACAAACTCTTCAGAGCCGAAATTATACAGAATAACCCCCACCTCTCCCCTGTAATCACTGTCGATTGTGCCGGGACTGTTAAGAACACCTATTCTGTTATTCAGAGCCAGCCCGCTTCTGGGCCTCACCTGGGCCTCATATCCGCGCGGGACTGAAAGCTTGAATCCGGAGGGGACTATTCTTACATCCCCGGGATTTATTGAAAGGTCTTCGGCGCAGGCGGCGTAAATATCATAGCCGGCAGCTCCCTCGGTCGCACGGGAAGGGGCGGGAAGTCCGCCATGATGAGGAAGATAACAAATACCTATCTCCGTGAGTAAATCGGATATGATCTGCTTCTCCTCCAATCTTATCCTTTCAGGAAATACCGTCGGTACGATAAGTAAAACTATTTAAAACAGCGGGAGATTACCGCGTTAAGATCTATTCCGCAGGAGGCAGAAACGGGGAAATATTACCCCTTTAATTTCAGGATATCAAAAAAGTAACAAACCCCGGAAATCTCCCGGTCTTAAGTTAACTATAAGAAAACACGCTGCTAGCCCCGGAAGACTACAGAAGCGCTTTTCGGCTTAACCTTATTTTTCCCTGATCGTCGATACCGATAATTTTAACTTCCACTTCATCCCCGACATTCAGCACATCCTCAACCTTTCCTATACGTTCGTTAGCGATTTCAGAAATATGAAGCAGACCGTCTTTGCCGGGAAGAACCTCCACAAAGGCGCCGAATTTCACGACACTCTTAACGACCCCTTTGTAAACCTTGTTGAGTTCCGGTTCCTCGATTATTTTCTCAACCATTTCAAGGGCTTTATCGCCTGATTCCTTATCTACAGCGGCGATCTGAATCGTGCCGTCGTCATCAATATCAACCTTCGCTCCTGATTCATCCTGGATATGTCTGATAACTTTGCCTCCCGGGCCGATAATTTCCCTGATCTTATCAACGGGGATCTGTATCTGGACTATCTTAGGAGCGTTGGGCGAGATATCAGCCCGCGGTTCAGGGATTACTTCCAGCATCTTATCAAGAATGCTGACTCTTGCTTTGCGGGCTTGTTCAAGGGCCTCAGCCATAACTTCGCGCGACACGCCCGATATCTTCGTGTCCATCTGAAATGCCGTAATCCCGTCTTTGGATCCGACAACTTTGAAATCCATATCTCCGAGGTGATCTTCGAGTCCGAGAATATCGGTCAGGATAGCATAATTATCCCCTTCCATAACAAGCCCCATGGCAACTCCCGCGAGGGGTTTCTTCATCGGAACCCCCGCATCCATAAGAGCAAGTGTGCCTCCGCATACCGTTGCCATCGAACTGGAGCCGTTGGATTCCATAATGTCGGATACTACTCTGATCGTATAGGGAAAATCTTCTTCGGACGGCATCACCGGATTCAATGAACGTTCAGCCAGCAGACCGTGACCTATCTCACGCCTCCCCGGACCTCTGAAGAACCCTACTTCACCCACGCTGTACGGCGGGAAATTATAGTGGAGAAGGAACCTCTTCCACGATTCCCCCCTCATAGCGTCGATCCGCTGCTGATCCTGAGAAGTTCCAAGTGTTACGGCAACAAGGCTCTGGGTTTCTCCCCTGGTAAACAGAGCGCTGCCGTGAGTCTGAGGCATCACACCCACTTCACAAGTAATATCTCTAATATCGTCGAACTTTCTTCCATCGACCCTCACTCTTTCATTGAGAATCAGATCTCTGACAATCTCCCGCTCAATTTCGTGAAGTGTTCCGGTTATTTCTTTCTCGGCCTCGGGATATTCTTCCGAGTATTTCTCTACAGCTTCCCTTGACAAACGGGACAGCGAACGCTCCCTGTTTAACTTACCGCTGATGCTGCTTCTTTTACGAATCTCTTCAGTATATTCATCTCTTAATTTCTCAACCAGTCCGGCGTCACGCTCAGGTTCAGGAACCTCTCTCTTCTCCGGTATGTCACAATCTTCAAGAAACTCCCTCTGAAACGCGTTAAGTTTTCTGATCCAGTCGTGAGCAAAATCGAGAATTTCCAGTATCTTATCCTCGGAAATCTCGCTGGTTCCCCCCTCAACCATAAGAATCGCGTCATCGGATCCGGCAACTACAATATCCATTCCCCCATTATCTACTTCTTCGAAGGTGGGGTTGATTATATAACCGTCATCACCAATACCAACACGAACTCCGCTCAGAATTGTCTCAAACGGGATATCAGACATATTAAGAGCAAGAGAAGCACCTATTATACCCAGAACATCGGCCTGATGTTTCTGGTCCGCGCTCAACACGCTGCAGGCAACCTGCACTTCATAATTAAAATTGTCGGGGAAAAGAGGCCGTATCGGTCTGTCAATAAGTCTGCAGCTGACAGTTTCATGATCTCCGGGCTTCCCTTCACGTTTGAAGAATCCCCCGGGGATCTTCCCCGCAGCGTAGAATTTTTCTCTGTATTCGACGAAAAGAGGGAAAAACCCTTTATCTGTTTCCTTGCCTTTCGAGGCAACGGCGGTTACAAGTACGGTTGTGTCGCTTTCCCCAAGAAGCACAGAGCCGTCCGCCTGTCTCGCGATCCTTCCGGTTTCGAAAAATAGTTCTCTGTCTTTAATTGTAATATTCTTTCTTATCATCTTATCTTTTTCCTTCCACAAACAAATAATTAATACAAAACACACTCACGCACAATCCCACGGCCGCAAAGAGACCTGGTTGGCAATACACCTGATGATTATTTCCTGAGATTCAATTCCTTGATGAGCACCCTGTATTTTTCAATTCTGTTCTTTTTCAAATAATCCAGCAATTTTCTTCTTCTGCCTACCATTTTCAATAGTCCGCGCCTGGAGCCGAAATCCTTCTTATGCTTTTTGAAGTGTTCTGTTAAATCGTTGATCCTCTTCGTGAGGATAGCAACCTGTACTTCCGGCGATCCGGAATCCGAATCATGAAGTTTAAATTTGTCAATGATCTCTTTCTTTGCATTTCCGTCTAAAGCCATCGTAAAAACCTCCTTTAATCAAAATGCTGAACAAACACGATGGCAGCAGAAAGGGGTTTTCCCAATCCGCCAATAAGATCTAACTAAAATTAAACCCAACGGCAAGTCTATTCTTCAATCCTATTACCGTCTCCTGAAAAAATTTAAACTACAGCACAATACTGTAGGCTATAATGATATAATATTAAATTGGTTTGTCAATCATTCATTCTCTCTTTGGGCTTTCCAATCCGCAATATTTATTTGGTAATTTGTTAACAGATAGGATGTTAAAGCTTTAATCCTTCTTTAGATATCTATATATCGTGTTTCTTGAAATTCCGAGTTCTCTCGCTGCGGCCGCCTTATTCCCCGAGTTATTTTTAAGTACTGAGAGAATGAGTTCCCTTC
>CAZKNG010000048.1:0-16927 GCA_964554125.1 uncultured bacterium
TCCCCTGCTTGTTAGAGGACTTGATTATTATACTAAGACGGCGTATGAAATTATTCACCCTGAACTCGGGGCGCAAAACGCGTTGTGCGGAGGAGGCAGATATGACGGGCTCGCGGGTGAATTGGCCGGGGTCTCTATTCCAGCTGTTGGATTCTCGGCCGGCATGGAACGCCTGATGCAGATTTTGCCGAATGAACTGGACTGCGAAAAACCAGGACCACCCGGAGCCTACTTTGTTGTCTTTGATGAAGAATGCAGTCTTCAGGCTATGATATTGGCCGACAGGTTGAGATCCGCCGGTTTTCCGGCTTATGTTGATCTCTCCGGGCGCAGTGTTAAAAAACAGCTTAAAAGCGCTTCCGGACGAGGTGATAATTTTACGGTTTTTGTCGGGCAAAAGGAAATTTCAGATAAAGAGATCGCATTGAAAGATATGAAATCGGGAAATCAGGTAACTGTTCCTTTTGAAAAGCTTGTTTCATATTTCAGTGAGAAGGGAGAGACGGGAATTGAGTGAGCCGAGCATTGACCATGTAAGCAAACAATGGAGACGTACGAATAGATGCGGAGAACTAAGGGGGACCGATGTTGATAAAGAAGTAACTCTAGCCGGATGGGTGAAAAAGGTGAGAGAATTCGGTGACCTCACATTTGTTGATTTGTGGGACAGGACCGGATTGATCCAGCTTGTCACTGACTCGCGTGATCCTGAGCTTAACAGAATCTCAAAATCATTAAGAGCGGAAGATGTAATAGCCTGCAGAGGAAAAGTGCGGAACAGGCCCTCTGATATGATCAATGAGAATATGAAAACGGGTGAAGTCGAGGTTTACGTATCGGAGATCGTAATATATAACAGGAGCGAAATCCCCCCATTTAACGTATCAGATAAGGGAAAAGCCAATACCGACCTGCGTTTAAAGTACAGATATCTGGATCTCAGAAGGGATTCAATGCAGAAGAATCTGAGGTTACGCCATGATCTCGCCATGTCCGCAAGGCAATTTCTCTCCGAAGAAGGACTTCTTGAGATTGAAACTCCGATGCTTGTAAAAAGAACCCCTGAAGGAGCCCGTGATTATCTTGTTCCGAGCAGACTGCAGGAAGGTAAATTCTACGCTCTCCCGCAAAGCCCACAGCTTTATAAACAGATATTAATGGTTTCGGGTGTAGACGGATATTTTCAGCTTGCAAGATGCCTGCGGGATGAGGATTTAAGAGCGGACCGTCAGCCTGAGCATACCCAGATAGATATAGAACTGAGTTTTATTTCTGAAGATGAAATCATTGATCTCTCGGAAAGGCTTATGAAGAGAATCTTCTCCGAAGTATGCGGGGTTAAGCTTGATATACCTTTCCCGAAGATTGATTACAAAACCGCTATGGCCGACTTTGGTACTGATAAACCTGATACCCGGGCCGGTTTCAGAATACACGATTGTACGGGAATATTCGGATCGACAGAATTCAAGGTATTTTCTTCTGTTATAAAAAAAGCCGGAGTGATCAGGGGGATTTCCTATGAAGCGGGATACGGTTTGTCAAAGAGCCAGATCAAGAAACTTGAAAAGTGTGCTCGGGAAAGCGGCGCGAAAGGACTGGTGTGGATTAGGATTAACGGCGGAGTAAAATCTCCCGTTGCGGATTTCTTATCTGACAGGGAGATTTCAGAGCTTAGAAAAGAGTTTGGTTTGAGTAGCGGAACCGAATCTCTGCTTCTGCTTGTAGCGGGGAGCCCTGAAATATCTTCCTCTGCCCTCGGAGCTGTCAGAAAAAGCATTCACGCCGGCAATCCCGCCCCTGGAAAGGATAAATTTAATTTCACGTGGGTAAATAATTTCCCTATCTTTTTCGAATCCCCGGAAGGGGACATAGAACCGGCTCATCATATTTTCTCTATGCCCCGCGAAGGAGACATGAAATTTCTAGATAAGAATCCCCTGAAGGTAAGAGGACATCTCTACGATCTCGTATGTAATGGAATAGAACTCGGATCGGGAAGTATCCGTGTTCACAAAAGAAAGCTGCAGGAAAAACTTCTTTCAATCGTTGGCGTTGACAAAGAGAGCGCGGCGGAAAAGTTCGGCTTTCTGCTCGAATCTTTCGAATTCGGCGCTCCGCCTCACGGAGGTATCGCTTTGGGTCTCGACCGCCTAGCTATGATTATGGGAGAAGGCAGTTCGATAAGGGATTATATCGCTTTTCCTAAAACACAGAATGCCGTTTCCCTGATGGACGGAGCTCCTTCAAGTGTGGAAAAGGAAGTTCTAAAGGAGCTTCACCTTAGATTTTTAAACAAGGGATCCGGAAAGTAATTCTGGAATTTCCGGCACGCCTTTTGCCAAAATTAGGTGTTTACGAGAATGGTTTTTGCTTGACAACAGCTCATTTCGATATTAATGTAACCTTGATTTACTTGTACGGATAACCGGAAGAAGGAATACAAGTTATGAAATTGATTATTAAAACCTCTATATTAGTCATATTGTTGGCTTCCTCACTGGTTTTTATTGTTTCCTGCAAACCGGCTCCCTATTGCAAGACAGATCTGGTTACATTGGATGAGACGAGACTTGAGCTTGTAATATGTAAGGAAGATGTTGCTAAGACCGGCGAACAAGTAAAGAAGCTGGAAGAAGATATCGCGGAAGTTGACAGAAAGATATCGAATCTTGAAGGAAAACCGGAGAAACTTAAGAGAAGGATTGATGAACTGCGAAAGGGTAGCGGTCTGGAGTAGTGGAGGAATGAAATTCGAGGGAGTTGCTATATGTTGAATAAATCGATATTCAGCACTTTATTAATATTGCCGGTAATATTTGCCCTTATTTTTAGTACGGGCTGTAGCAGTTATAAGCCAAGGCCGATAGATATCACAAAAGGTGAATACTATGAAGAAGAGGGTGAATATCAGAAACTCTCAGATGAAGACAGGGAAGAATATTGCAGGAAGTTATCAGATGAACTGCAGAGGCTCCAGGGTAACCTTGAAGAAAACAAAGACCAGCTTGCTGAAAACAGGGATAATATAGAGAATATGAAGAAGCAGTTAAGAGAGAAACGGAGCAGATATTCCAGATTAAATGTTAAATTTGAGGAATATACAAAGCAGTTACAGCAACTGGTTTCTCTTCCGAAGAAATGGGAACTGGAATATGGTGAATGTTTATGGACTCTCGCTTCTTATGAAGAGATATACGGAGACCCCTTGAAATGGACAAGGATCTGGAGACAGAATTTTGATTTGATTGAAGATCCCAACTGGGTTCTTGCCGGTTGGACACTTGATATTCCTAGAGAATGGCCTCGAAAACATGTTGTCGCCAAGGATGAGTGGTTAGCCAAAATCGCCGGTTACTGGGAAATTTATGATAATTATCGCAAATGGCCAGTAATATACGAAGCAAACAGGGATAAAATTGAAAACCCTGATTTGATCTTCCCGGACCAGGAATTTGTTATACCAAGGGAAGAACCCTCAATTGAGTGAAAAAGAATATATTTATTAAATAAAATCGTGTAACTCTTGGTTCACTGTCGTTGAGCCGGGAGTTTTGTGTTAATATAGGGGTTAAGATTTGAAAGAAAGAATCAAGAAACGAATACTTTCGGCCGACGGGATAGATATGGTTAATATGCTGGGAGTGAAAGATGTCAACCTGAGGTTTCTGGAAGAGCGTTTTCCCGGAGCCATAACCGTCCGGGGCGGTGATATTACTTTAACGGGAGACGATGAAAAGATAGACAGATTAGCAGCTATCTTTGAAAATCTTATCAGTCTCGCGCGGGATGGACGAAAGCTCTCCAGAGAGGATGTGGAAGATATCATTAACGGCGGCAAAAAGGTTTCAGCCAGAATAAACCAGCTTGAAAAATCAGTTGTTTTCTATTCTCCGAGGAAGAGAAAAGGTATTGTACCGAGAAGTATAAAACAGAAAAAATATATTGAAGCGATAGAGAATTTTGATGTTGTATTCGCGATCGGTCCCGCGGGAACCGGGAAGACTTTTCTCGCTATAGCTTCCGCTCTCGCGGCGCTTAAGAGAGGCGATATCGGGAAAATATTTGTTTCCAGACCAGTTGTAGAGACCGGAGAAAGTCTGGGGTTTCTCCCCGGCGACCTGCAGGAGAAGATCGATCCATATCTGAGACCGATATTCGATTCTTTCAGCTACATGATTGGGAAAAAGAAGATGCAGCATATGATTGAAAATGATATTATAGAAATTGCTCCCCTGGCCTATATGAGGGGTAGAACTCTCAATAATGCTTTTGTTATACTTGACGAAGCACAAAACAGTACTGTTATGCAGATGAAGATGTTTCTAACAAGACTCGGGGTGAATTCCAAAGCAATAGTTAACGGGGATATAACTCAAATTGATCTAAGCGATTATTCCAGCTCGGGACTTGTCACGGTAAAATCTGTTCTCGAGCGGGTTGAAGGTGTAAAATTTATCTTTTTCACCGAAGAAGATGTAGTAAGACACAGTCTCGTAAGAAGGATAATCAGAGCTTTCAGTACTTTTGGCCAAAGCTCTGAACAATCCGGCGGAAAGGTGAATCCGGCCGGTTCACCGGAAAAGCGCTTTGAAAATAATAGCACCGCTGCTGAGACGGGAGCAGAAGATGGCTGAAAAGAAAACCAATGGAGCAACGCCCGCAAGGAATCGCGGCATAAAAAACTTCTTGAGAATAGATTCTATCAAAAACTTTTTCAATGACTGGAAAAAGCTTTCAGTAATACTCGCCCTTCTTTTTCTCCTCCTTTCACTTTTTCTGTTTCCTCCTACCAAAAAATCGAGAGAGATAAGGTACAGGGCCGGAGATATAGCGGATGTTGATGTAATAGCTCCATTCTCTTTTTCTGTTCCATTCACAGAAAGGGAGCTTGAAAGCAACAAGGCAAAGGCGGTAATGAACTGCCCTCCGGTTTACCGCGAAATACCGGATATGGCGACTCGATTGACAGGTGATCTAAACGATTTTTATGAGCAGTTAGATTTGATAGCAAGCAATGATACTCTTACAGCCGGTCAACGCCTGGATTTTGTGAAGAGAGTAATCCCCGGCATTGATAAAGAACTGTTTATGCGATTGATGAATAACAAAACGAGAAATACGCTGAAACGGGAGAGTATTACTTTGATAAACGATTTACTCGAGAAGGGTATTATCAACGATGCTTCTCCGCTGATGAGAAGAAATTATTTTAATATCAGCGTTATTTCTGATGGAACTGAAAAACTCAAAAGAGCCGGCTCTCTTATAAGTCAGGCTCAGCTGGAAGGGTTGATCCTGGATAAAGCAAAATCAATTTTTGGTACCGATGACGAACTGGTTTCCATATTCTACGAGATTACGAGGTCTTTTCTGGAACCCAATTTGATTTTTGACAGAGACAAAACAAGATTGGAGCGCAACGCGAAACTCGAAAGTTTACCAAACTCCTTCCGAATTTTGAAGAATCAGAGAATTATTTCAAAGCATGATAAAATAACCAAAAAACAGATCGAAATCCTGAAAGTATTGGAGGAAGAAAGAGCCAGGATTGAGCTGAATACTTCAACGATGGATAAAGAACTTCTTTTTATTGGTAAATTTCTCAGGATTGCTGTTCTGCTTGTTATCTTTGGATTCGCTCTTTATCGCTTTGCTCCGGATGTCTTAAAACAGCCCGGCAAGCTGACTTTGAGTTTTATCATTACACTTTTTTATATCTTCTCAGTTTCAATTATAATCAATCTGCCCCAGTTCAATTATTTTGCCATACCGGTAGCATTCGTATCGCTTATGATAAGCGCTTTCTTTGGAAATATGCCCGCTCTCCTTTTTACTCTCTTCGCGTCTCTGATGCTCGCTACTCATACCGATTTACCGGTTAACGCCGTGCTTACTTCTCTTTTTGCAGGAACCGCCGCAATTATAAGCATGACTAATTTGAGGCAAAGGAAGAATTTCTACAAGGTATTCATATATGTTTCTCTCGCATATGTTATCAGTGCCACAAGCATCGGTTTGACTAATAACCTGGAATCTCAGCCATTCCTGTATAATATGCTGTTCGGTATTATAAGCAGTTTTGTGAGCACAATGGTAGTTATGTTCCTTATGCCTTTCTTTGAATCCATATTCGACATAACAACAGATTTTACCCTTATGGAGCTGAGTGATCTTAACCGTCCCCTTATGAAGAGGATGATTCTGGAAGCTTCCGGAACATATCATCATTCGTTGATGGTTGCCAATATGGTTGAGAGTGTAGCGGATGATGTAGGAGCAAATGGACTTCTGGCGAGAGTGGCGGCTTATTATCATGATATCGGTAAATTAGCGAAGCCCGAGTATTTTTACGAGAATAAAGGTGAGATGATAAGTAAACATGAAAAGCTCAGTCCTTCTATGAGCGCTCTTGTGCTGGCATCACATGTAAAAGAGGGGGTACAGCTGGCAAAAAGTGAGAAACTGCCGAAAATTATCATCGATGCCATTCGTGAACATCATGGAACAAGTGTGATGACCTATTTTTACAATAAGGCCCTCGAGTATGATTCTAACGACAGTGTGAATATAGATGACTTCAGGTATCAAGGTCCCAAACCGAGCAGCAAAGAGAACGCTCTGATAATGCTCGCCGATTCATCCGAGGCCGCGTCAAGATCTCTGGAAGAACCTACAGCCCAGAGAATTACAACTATTATTAATAAGATTTTCGATGACAAAATGCGCGAAGCTCAACTTGATTACAGCGGATTGACGATGAATGATATATCTTTGATAAAAGAGAGATTCATTAAATTACTAACTGCTATTTTCCATAAACGGATCGCTTATCCCGCTCAGAAAAAGGAAAATGTTGAGGAAACAGAGAAAAATGAAAGTAACAATGCTGAGCCACCCGCTGGTGACGGGGCGGAGTGAATTTTACCAGGCAGCTCCGGTTCTTGAAGAAATTTCAAGTGATCTTATCCCTGACGGTAAATATTTGAATTTAATTCTGATAGGCGAGAGGAAAATGGCACGGCTTAACCGGAAATACAAAAAAAGAAAAGGTCCCGCGGAGATTCTTACTTTCTCTTATTCAGATGATGATAGTTTTTCGGAAGGCGATTCCGGCCTGTTGGGAGAAATAGTTTTATGCTGGCGATCTTTATCCGGGGGTGCCCGTTCACGTAATGTTTCTTCCGAAATTTATTTGATAAGACTCGTTGTTCACGGCATATTCCATTTATTCGGTTATACTCACTTAGATAATGAAAGTGCCTGTAAGATGGAGAAAGCTGAAAAAAAATATCTCCTTTCTACTTTCGACTCAGAAGAGGTAGATAAACTTTTCATATAATAGGTTTATTTTAAATTTTTAAGCAGGTGCCGTTATGGATATAATTCTGAAATCGTCTCTTGAGTTTTTTATGTTACTTCTAATTCAGGTTGTGATATCAAGCGGCATTCTTTCTTTTGCTATAGTATCAAGAATCAGCCGGGAAAAACTCTTTCCCGGAGAAGGAATCGTAAGCTCATGCTTCAGGATATTGCACAGGGGAAGGCTGCACCTGATCACAGCCTTGATATTTACGGAAGTTATTATGATAGTAATATATTCATATATGTTTCCGGTGATAGCCGGAAATATAATGCCGGCGTCACCGGGCTTCTTGATTATTATAATGGTTCTTATTATTCTTGTTGTTTCGATATCCGCGGCCGGTCTCACAACTCGTAATCCCGCCAGAACAGCATTATTCCTCTCGTGCCCCTTATTCCCGGTTTATTTTTTATTTAAACCAGCGACGACATATCTGCTTCGTTTTGTTAAAAGAGTATTTCCACTGCTTTCCGCGGAATTCTCTTCTCCTTTCTTCGTGTTTCCGGACAGTGATCAGGGCAGTGAGGGTTTTATCAGAGAGAATGGGAGCAGGCTGGTCCACAGTATAGTTGAATTCGGAGAGAAGAGAGTCCGGGAGGTAATGGTTCCGCGAATGGATATTTTTGCTCTCGAAAGCCACACCGAACTTGATGAAATCCGCAAGATGGTCTCTGAGGCCGGCAATTCAAGGGTTCCGGTTTACGAAGGAAGTGTGGATAATATTATCGGCATTCTTTTTGTAAAAGATCTCGCAGTGGTCGTAAATGATGAAGAGAAATTTGAAATAAAAAGAATTTTACGAGAAGCTTATTACGTACCGGAAGGAAAGAGAATTGACAATTTGCTTAGAGAATTCAAGAATCAGAAAAAACATATGGCTATAGTTGTTGATGAATATGGAGGAACTTCAGGGATTGTAACCCTCGAAGATATTCTGGAAGAAATAGTCGGAGAGATAAGGGATGAAGATGACAGGGAAGGTTCTCTGATAAGACGTCTTGCCCCGGGACGGTATTCTGTGAAGGGAAGAATAAATATCAATGATCTAAATGAGGCTCTGAAGATAGCCGTTCCTTCTGAAGAGGCCGATACTCTTGGAGGGTTTCTCTACGCTTTATTAGGAAGAGTTCCTATTGAAGGGGAGGAGATCGAATATAAAGGGCTTAGTTTCAGTATTGATTATCTTAACAGGCAGCGTATAATAGATGTTCAAATCACCCTTCCGGAAGAATCTGAATAATATTTATGAAGATGGATAGTATTTAATATTTGCAGAAAGGAAAGTTCGAATGAGTTGGCTGAGAAGGAGATTCTTTACCGGTTTATTAATTCTTCTTCCAATCCTTGTTACGGGGTGGGTTTTTTATAAATTCTTTAATTCAGTTGATAATATTCTGAATCCACTGGTTGAGAGATATCCCTTTATTTATTTTCCCGGGCTTGGATTTATCGGCGTTCTGGTGATTATATTTCTAACGGGTGTATTTGGAGGAAACTTTATTGGCAGAAGAGTGATAGGATGGCTTGAAGTCCTGGTATACAGAATTCCCCTTATAAGCCGTATGTATACTGCCGTAAAACAACTCAGCGAGGCTTTTTTAAGGAGCGGAAAAACTGTTTTCAAGAAAGCAGTGATGATTCAGTATCCTATTGCCGGCACCTTCGCGATCGGATTTGTTACTTCTACTTCAAAGTTCAATACTGCAGATGGTAAGGGAAGGGATTTTGTAAGCGTTTTCCTCCCAACCACCCCCAATCCTACTTCGGGGTACTTTCTTATGGTTCCCGAAGAGGAAACAATAGAACTTGGTTGTTCCGTCGAAAGCGCCTTGAAAATGGTTATATCCGGAGGATCCTTCAAACCTTACTTTCCGGGGGGTGAACCGGTTGTCCCGTCCGGATGGATACCTGAAACAGAAGATTAGGTTTGGAGATAAGGCCGGATGACATTAAGATAGCAGTTTATTTTAAAGGTAAAATTTAAATTACCCCGGCAGGTTAAAGGATAAATAGCGCTTGACTTAAATCCAGGCTGTGATAGTCTTTACCTTTTTAAAATGAACCTGCCCGCAAATGGAGTGATATGAGAGAAGAGTTGGAGAAAAGAGTCGAATATATATCGAAACAATACATGTCTGGTGATTATACCTTTTCGCCGGATATTTTTGATGGATTAAAAGCTCCTGATATTGCTGAAATAATGATGGCTCTGGACAGTGAAATCGCGCTTTTCTTATTTAAATCGATCGATATAGATTTATCCGCTGAAATCTTTCCTGTCCTGGACGAGGGGATATCAAGAGAATTTCTGGAAGAATTAGAACCCGAAACGATAGCTCAACTCGTAAACAGAATGGCGAGCGATGATGCCGCTGATCTGATTAATCTCATGGCCGCCGAGAGGATCCCTCTCGTGCTTGAAAAGGTAAGCCGGGAAGATTATAGAGATATAGTAGCTCTTCTGAAATTTGATGAGGAATCAGCCGGCGGTATTATGGCCAAAGAGCTGCTTGTGATCAGAGAAGATATTACGATAGGAGAAGCTGTAGATTTTGTAAGAGATGAAGCCAAGACTGTCGAGCACATACAGAATTTGTATGTAGCCGATAGAGAAGGTGTGTTTCTTGGTATAATACCTGTTGTTAAGCTTATTCTTGAGAACCCCGCCAAAGATGTTTCCGAAGTGATGGATACAGATATTGAGAAGGTGAATGTGGATATGGATCAGGAGAAAGTGGCGGCGATATTTTCCAAATATGATCTCTACAGCGTGGCCGTGGTTGACGGAAAGGGAAAACTCCTCGGGCGAATTACGGTTGACGACATCATAGATGTTATAGAGGAAGAAGCTAACGAGGATATTTCGCGTCTCGCGGGTACCGGTGACGAGGAATTCTGGGCGAAATCCACACTGAGACTTTCAAAGGCCAGAATACCATGGCTCGTTGCCGCTCTCTTCGGAGGCATTGCTTCAGCACTCGTTATGAGCGAATTTCGCGAATCTCTCGAATCGATTATTTCTCTGGCCTTTTTTGTGCCGGTAATTATGGCTATGGGCGGAAATGTGGGAATTCAATCCTCCGCGGTTGTTGTCAGAGAATTGGCTACGGGGGAGTTCAGTCTTTCCGATACGACAAGAAAGATCTTCAGAGAATTGAGGGTATCGGTTCTTAACGGCACCTTTCTCGGAGCAATTCTCTTTATCGTTGTTATAATATGGCTGAAGGATTACAAGTTGGCGACTCTTCTGGGGCTTTGTCTCTTTTCAGTAGTATTGTGGGCGGCTCTTATTGGCACGTCGGTTCCGCTGCTGCTCAATAAAATCAATATCGATCCGGCTCTTGCCACTGGACCTTTTATTACTACATTCAATGATATACTCGGGATAATCTTTTATCTCGGTATTGCGACAGTTTTTCTCGAGTGGTTTACAGGTGTCTAGAGGTTTCCGGGCGGAGTAGTAATGAGTATGATTCTCAAGGACCATGCCGTAGTATTAAGAACCTTTGATTTTAGTGAATCAAGTCTGATTGCTGTTTTGTTAACCAGGGAGAACGGTAAGATCAGAGTGTTGGCGAAGGGAGCTAAAAGGGGAAAAATGAGATTTTCCGGCAGTCTTATGACCGGTAATATATGTGAGATAGTTTTTTATTACAAACCCGGAAGGGGTATTCATATCCTGAAAGAGATAAATTGCCGTTCATCCTTCAGTGAGGCGGGGAGTGATTTGAAGAGGCTGCTTATTTTCCAGGCGACGATCGAGATTGTGGACCGTTCAGTTATAGAGCAGGAAACAGATGAAAGGATATTCATTCTTGTAGATAATTTTTTTTCGCTTCTACCGATCGTTGAAGATCCGTGGGCCGGATTTTTTGCTTTTGAGGTAAAGCTGCTGAAATTGACAGGATTATTTCCGTCTGTTAAAAAATGTCAGAATTGCGGAAAGAATCTTGACGGCGAGAGATTATGGATAAATACTTCATTGGGGCATGTCAGGTGCCAGGGATGCGCCCGGGAAGATATGTTTTTATTATCAGTATCCGCCTCTAATATATTAAAGAGTATGGAAAGAAAACCTATGGACAATGATATTATTGGATTAAAACTTTCCAGAAGAGAACGAAGGGAGATTGGACGTTTCCTGCATGAGATATTCAGATCCCATCTTGATAACTACAAACTTCCCTCCTCTCTCGGTTTGTTAAAAGGGGTGAATTAAGGTGAACTTTCAGAAGCTTGTACTTGATCTGGAGCATTTCTGGATGGATAAGGGGTGCCTGCTCGTAACATCTAATAATTCTGAAGTCGGAGCCGGAACGATGAATCCTTCCACATTCCTGAGGGTTCTGGGGCCTGAACCCTGGAAGGCAGCTTATGTTGAACCTTCAAGGAGACCGAAAGACGGCAGGTACGGCGAAAATCCAAACAGGGTGCAGCAGTTCAATCAGTTTCAGGTTATACTCAAGCCGTCTCCGAGTAATGTTGTTCCCCTGTTCATTGAGAGCTTGGAAGCGATCGGTATAGATCCGTCCCGTCACGATATCAGATTCATAGAAGACGATTGGGAAGCGCCCACACTCGGAGCATCAGGACTTGGGTGGGAAGTATGGCTTGACGGCATGGAAATCACTCAATTTACATATTTTCAGCAGGCGGGGGGGTTAGAGCTGGATCCCGTATCTACAGAGATAACTTACGGACTTGAGAGAATATGCATGTATATTCAGGGTGTCGATGATATTATGGAGATCGAATGGGGAGCGGGGATCAAGTGGGGGGATATCTATTATCAGTTCGAAAAGGATTTCAGCTCCTTTAATTTTGAAAAAGCCGATATCAGCATGTATTTCGAGATATTTGATAATTACTATGAAGAGGCAAAGAGAATGCTCAGGGAAGGGCTTGTATTTCCATCTTATGATTATGTGCTCAGATGTTCTCACATTTTCAATATACTGGACGCGAGAGGGGCTGTGAGTGTTTCGGAAAGAACCAGTTATATAGCGAGGATAAGAGATCTCGCGAAAGAAGTAGCCGCGGAATATGTCTCGGTAAGAGAGAGAGACGGTTTCCCGCTCCTGGCGAGCCAGAGAGCTTATTAGGCCGGTTTGTCCAATTGCTGTAATAAAAAGTCTGAGAGAAAACGGAACCTGAGGGAATTTTTTGTAAAAACGGGATTGATGTGGAGCTTTGAGGGTGTAGAAAGGAGAATCGATGGGAAGAAATTTTCTACTTGAAATAGGCTGCGAGAATCTGCCGAGCAGTTATCTCGATATTGCTCTGGGGCAGCTTGAAAAGAAATGCGCTTCCAATCTTGAAGAGAAAAGGGTCGGATTTGATTCCGCCTGCATCCTCGGTACTCCCAATAGAATTGTTATCTTCGTAACTGATCTTGCAGGTAAACAGAAAACTGTTGAAGAAGAAATTACAGGGCCTCCAATTTCAGCCGCGGTATCTGACAGGGGCGAATACACTAAGGCCGCTTACGGGTTTGCCAGATCGCAAAATGTCTCCGCTGAGGAGCTGAAGAAAGTTCGCAGGAAGAAGGGGGAATATCTCGCGGTCGTAAAGAAGATTCAGGGTAGGAATACAGATGAAATCCTTATGGAAGTAGTGCCAGACTGGATAACGGGGCTTAAATTCCCCAAGACTATGAGGTGGGACGGAAGTGGTCTGCACTTTGCCAGACCGATCAGATGGATCCTTTCTTTTCTGGGGAAGAAAGTATTCAAAATAACAATTGGTTCGGTTTCTTCGGGCAGGAAGACCAGGGTCAACCCCTTCCTTGACGAATACACGGAGGTTGAAAATATAGACGGGTATTTTTCGCTTATGAAGGAAAACGGGATCGTTCTGGATCCCGTAAAGAGAAGAGAAAAGGTGGCGGGAGCTTTGCGAAGAGAGGCTCGTAAGATCAAGGCGAAAGCAGTCCCGGATGATAAGCTCGTTGCAACCGTAGCCAACCTCCTTGAATCACCCGTGCCCTTTACGGGCGGATTTGAGGACAGCTTCCTTAAATTACCCCGAAGAGTTATTGTTACAGCTCTAAGGAGCCATCAGAAATATTTTTCAGTTGAGAGCGCGGACGGGAAACTTAAACCCTTTTTTATAGCCTTTGCCGACGGGGTCAGGAAGAACAGGAAAGAGATAATCGGCGGGTATGAGAGGGTGCTTCAGGCACGGCTCGCTGACGCTGAATTTTATTACAATGAAGATACTTCACTGTCACTTTCCGAGATGGCCGGGAAGCTTGAAGATATTGTGTGGATGGAGGGGCTGGGCAGTCTGGCTGAAAAATCTTCGAGGATGGAAAAACTTGCTCTCTGGATTATGGCGGAATGGAACCCCGCCGATGACGGGCTTTCATCTGTGATCTCAAGGGCCGCGAAACTCGCGAAAGCCGATCTCGCCAGTGAAATGGTAAGAGATGGAAAAGAATTTACTCTGCTTGAAGGTTATATGGGAAGGGAGTACGCGAGGGTTTCCGGCGAAGTTGAGAGTGTGGCGGAAGCAGTATATCAGCACAATTTGCCCCGCTTCGCCGGGGATGATATCCCCGAAGGATATGCCGGCGTCATTCTTTCCTGCGCCGACAAAATCGATAACATTTCCGGGGGATATATTCTGCATTGTCAGCCCACGGGGTCTGTTGATCCATACGCGCTCCGCAGACAGGCGATGGGTGTCCTGCGTCTTATGATCGCGAAGGAGATTCCGGTTTCACTTCCCGGGGCTGTAAATGTGAGTTTATCTCTATTCAAAGATGTTGAGAAGGATCCGTCCCTTTCTGGCTCAATTTATGAATTCTTCAGCCGGCGTTTTTTCAATATGCTCCGCGCCGAGGGGTTCGCTCATGATATAGTGACCGCTCTTATGTCAGCCGGTTGGAAGGTGCCTTTTCTGACGAGGAAGATGGCTGCCAATCTTACGCGTATGAGAGAAGACGGGGAACTTTCTCCTTTTATTCTCGCGATGAAAAGGATAGCAAATATAGCGGGAGACATTTCAAAAAGCGATGCCGGAATTGACGGCCTGGAAATGCTAGAACTGATAGCCGGCGGAGATACCCCGAAGATGACTTTCGACCCGGGGCTTTTCAAAGATAAAGCCGAAAAGGATCTGTTTGACGCCGCCATTGAGGCGGCGGCGGGGGTTTTGAGACTGAGAAGCAAAGGGAGAGAGGAAATGGTTTTTTCATTATTGACCGAAGAGTTGGTTGAGCCCGTAAATAGATATTTTGATGAAGTTCTTGTGAATTGCAATGATGAAAAAATAAGGAAGAACAGGTTATCTTTTCTCCGCGCTTTAGGCTCCGCTTTTTCTTACACCTGTGATTATTCGAAAATAACCGAAGAATAGTTCCTTTAGCTTTAGTTTAATATTATTCATGTGGAGCCCCCTGATTTATTATTACACATCATCAATGAAAACCCTGTTCCACTTATCAACCCTGATAAATAACCGTATCTCGCAAAGTTAGTAGAATACAAACCACCGAATATCATACTTGCTTGACGGCGCGGATAAGCAGTTTATAGACTATCTTTAAGGACTGAATTCAACTTTCAAGATAAAATCAAAGAAATGAGCAGTTTCACCCTTGACATGGGAAATGATTCTATGGTACAATACCTTAGTCCTTGAAATAGGGTCGAGAACCCTGTAAAGGGGTGGTTTTCGTGTAAAGTGGGGTTTTTGCCTTACGCCGGCCACCGTTGGAGTCCAGGCTTACTCGACATAAATTTGGAACTAAAAACGGAAGGGGGCCCTGCTGGTTTGCCGGATCTAGCTACAAAGGAGGCGGGTAACTTATTGATTCGGCCGAATAACCAGGCGATCCTAATCAAGCGACATAAATAAATTAGCTTATTCTCTTAACACTTGGGGGGAATAAAGAAATGAAGAAGACCTTAGTAATTGTACTAGGTATTTGTCTTGTTGCAATGTTTGCCGGTACCGTGTCGGCGCGTGATATCGACAGAGGCAGCAAGAGGATTAAAAAAGCCCTGAGCGGCACTGGACTTCTTACGGATGACAGTGTCCCGGGTTACTATCAGGCTGCGGCTGTTGATACATACCATATCGTAAGATACAGCTTCGAAACTGATCAAGGTTGGACGCAGGTTGATCACACAGCTCAGGTTGATATATTCTATCACGTCGATGACTTTGTAGGACTTGGAGGCGGAACTTACGGTTTACTTGTACCGATTTCCGGTTCGCAGTCCATGTGGTGCGGCACGAGACCCGGAACAAACAATTATCTCTGTTCCTGGGGAACAGCCCCCGGTTATGGTAATAACTGGAATCAGCACTTTGAGAGTGATGAGATTACTCTTACGAGTACTGTCGGGCTCAGCTACCACGGTATAATACACTGTGAAGGCGCGGGTTATGACGAAGCCTATGTCGACTACCTTGACAGCAGTGATGAATGGGTTACACTAAGAACCTTCGGCGGGTTAGTGGACACAGTTGACGTAATTTCTCTTACGGCAGCGGAAACCGGAACCAGCACTAAATTCCGTTTCCACTTTATGGCTGACGGCGCGTGGAGCGATCAGGATGGTCTCCTGAACACAGACGGCGGTATCATAATCGATGATATCGAAGTTACTGCTGACGCTTCTGTTCTGGATTTTGAGGATTTCGAAGGATCCGCAGTCGGCGATCACAGCACAACATTCTGGACCGGTTTCGGCGAGCCTGCTTACGGAATCCACAGCGGCAAGAAGTCTGGTCTTATGGAACCTGATCCATGTCATGATGACTATGGAAATCAGTGGGCGTTCCTCGAAGGTTCAACTGAGCTTTCATCACGCCAGGATCTTTATCCCGGTATGTACGTGACACCTCGTTGTCTTAACGAATCAGGTACGGCAGCGCCATGTCAGAATGAGGGAATTATATCACCCGAGATCGACATGATGAAAGGAACAACAGGCACAGCAGACGCAGATCAGACCGGGGACCCTCTCATTCCTTCATCTGATCTTTCAAAGTTCGGCGGGGTACTGTTCAGATTCCAGGTCTACCGCGATCTGCCTCTTGACAACCTGATATTCTATACCTGGGGAGTTCGCAATGTAGAAGACGGTTGCCCAGGATCATGGAAAGACAGAGGCTTTGTCTATTACGGCCCGGATCAGGATTATCTCTTTACGGGCGACAATGTAAGTGACCTTGTTAAACCTGATTCCATACTTCAGCTTAATTTCGGCGTTTCCGATATGTGCGACGTATGGAACGGAGTTTATGGAACATGCACGAACCATAGTCCTTCACCATGGTTTGACAATGTGTATGTTGAACGTGTAAGAACCAGCGGTCCTCAGTGGGCTTACCGCATGCTGGATCTCTTCCAGGATAATTTCCCGCCTAACAATGATTATACCTTACCTGTAAGAGCTGACGCGGCTAACGACATTGTTGAACCTACAGCAACGGTCTACAGAATAGATCCCGGTGATTCAATTACGGTCCAGGTGACTTCACCTGTATCCGGAGCAATTGATGGAGTCGACGTTGACGGATATGAAATTGGCGAGCCAACTGCTGAAG
>CAZKNG010000049.1:0-16864 GCA_964554125.1 uncultured bacterium
GGAGCCCTCGGGTTCAAGCAGAAATTACTGCTGTCCTTTTTTATTGTTTCGATACTTCCGGTCGTAGCAATGGGGGTGTTTTCCAACAGATTTATAAAGACGCGCTACAAAGCTGAAGCGGACCGGGAAGCTGAAGCGGGGGTTGAATCGGCATTCTCGTTGATAGAGCATTCAATAAAATCCGAGGCCGAATCCTTCGCCGGAAGCCAGTATCTAAGTGACATTCTTGAAGGTAAGGAAACCCCCCGGATAAGGGATATCTCGAGGGAGGAAGTTACGCAGTTTACCCTCTTTACCAGGTCGGAGATACTCCTGGATGAAAGTCTGAGCAATTTCAGGATCGAAGACGCCCTGAGCCTTGTTGAAAACGGCAGAACGGGAGAAGTTACCATAACGTATTCCACGCCTCATATATTCGGTGGTGTCGTAATACCGATTTCGATTCCCGGCGCTTCCGGTGGATATCTCTATTACCGCCGCAGGATAGATGATGAATTTGTCGGAGGGATAGCACAGGTGCTCGGGAAGAATGTAAATATTTACTACAAAGGCAGGATCAATGCTTCAAGTCAGAGAGATCTCTTCACCGGCGGCTTTCTGAATTCGCTGATGGAACCTTTGATCTTTGCAGATGCCGCCCTCGGAGAAGGCAGAACTGTTATTGGCACAGAATCGCTCGGCGAGTATTCGTATCATGTTGCCAGTATTTCGATGAAACCTCTGAAAGGTTATCTGTCCGTAGTTCTCTCCGTTCCGCTGCTGTATCAGGCAACACTCGTTCAGAAAGAGATACACAAAACCCGGGGGCTTCTGATGGGTCTTTTAGCCCTTTTATTCGCGGCATCTGTAACTCTGGGAGTTTTTCTCGCCGGGAGGATATTCACCCCGATAGCACAGCTTAGAGGCGGCACAAGGAGGATTATCGAAGGAGACCTCGAGTTCAAGCTGGAAGCCGGCGCACCGGATGAGATAGGTGAACTTGTCGATTCCTTTAATTCTATGACGACGGGCCTGAGGGAAGCGAGAAAGGAGCTTCTGGACAGGCAGAAATATCTGGCAACAATATTGGATAACGCCGCCACGGGAGTTATAACCTCCGATGAGAGTGGTACAATTATTACATTCAATCCGGCCGGAGAGAAAATTCTGGACATCTCGAGAGAAGAGGTAATAGGGGTCAAACCTTCAGATATCAAACGGGAAGAACTGAGACCATTTTTTGATCTCTTCTCATTAAGCAGGGCGCGCGGCGAAGTAAGGGAAGTGGACCTCTATTCGAACGAGTCGAAAAGGACTATAAAAGCGGTCGTGACCTCTTTGCCGGAAAGCGGCGGAAAGTCGGGAACTGTAGTAGTGTTTGATGACCTTACAGAGTTGATCAGATCAAAGAAGCTGTCGGCCTGGGTCGAAATGGCCAGGCAGATAGCCCACGAGGTCAAAAACCCTCTTACGCCTATAAAACTTTCAGCGCAGTTCATGAGGCGGGCATGGGGCAAAAACGATGAAAAATTCGAGGAGATATTCGAAAGTGGTATAGATACGATAATGAAGCATACTGATATTCTGCGGCGCATAGCTTCTGAGTTTTCAAGCTTCAGGGGAGTTTCGGAGCTGAAGGCCGAAAAGGTAGAGTTAAACGAGTTTGTCAAAGAGCAAATTTCGTCATACAGGGGTATTGAAAAAATCGATATTATTTTTCAGCCGGGCGCGGAGATAGAGGTCAATGCAGATAGAGAAGGATTGAGAAAGGTTTTCAACAATCTGATGGAAAATTCTATCGAGGCTATAGAAGGCTCTGGAAGGATTCTTGTCAAAACCAGCCGCAGTGATGATAGGGGGATGATCAAAGTTTTGGACACGGGGACGGGTCTCTCTAGTGAAGTAGAGGAGAAACTCTTCGAGCCCTATTTCTCTACAAAGACAACCGGGACGGGGCTCGGACTTGCAATATGTAAAAATATCGTCGATCAGATGTCCGGAGAGATAATTTTACGGAACAGAACGGACAGCCGTGGTGTTGAAGTAGTTGTAACGTTACCGGCTTTGTAGATTACCTGGATGCTCATGATCTTAAAAAACCATATATATAAGATTTATTCAGTTTTCTTTATCGTACTTGGATTGTCTGTTCTTTCGGCTCCTGCGCAGGCAAATATGACTCCCATGCGGGAGGCAGGAATATCGATTGCCCGGATCGAGTATGGCGGCGGAGGAGACTGGTACAGTGACCCGTCCTCGCTGCCAAATCTCTTAGAGGAGTTTCAGAGAAGGACGGGGATAAATACAGAAGAAAATGAGAAGACAGTAAAGTTAAGCGATCCCGATCTATACAATTATCCCTTTTTATATATGACCGGCCACGGGAATGTTAACCTTACGCCGGAAGAGCTGAAGGCTCTGAGAGCTCACCTTCTAAGGGGAGGGTTTCTATACGCGGACGATAATTACGGGATGGATTTGTCTTTCCGGAAAATGTTAAAACAGCTTTTTCCTGAAAGAGAGCTCGTAGAAGTGTCTTTTGATAATCCGATATATCATTGCATTTATGATCTTAAAGGCCCGCCGAAAATTCACAAGCATGATGGAAAACCTCCCCAGGGTCTCGGCGTGTTTAACGGAGGCAGGCTGATGATTTTTTATACTTATGAGAGTGATATAGGCGACGGGCTTGAAGACGTTGATGTGCATAATGACCCGGAGGAAAAAAGGGAAATGGCAGTCAGGATGGCAGTGAACATACTCTATTACGCGATAACTTACTAGGACAAACTATCCCTGTTTCCTTGTGTCTTTCTTCCGGGTAGAAAGTTGGGCCCCCCCCAGTTGTTTTGCTATGGGCAGTAAAAAGAATATTAAAGATGTTTTCTTAAAAGAGCTGGCCGATTCGGCCATACGGCGGCGTATAGCCCTGGCTGGAGGACTCCTGTCGGTTCTTTCTTCGGCCGTGTTTCTGCTTCTGTTCTTTCTTATCGCGTTAAAGAGTCTCTTTTCGGATTGGAGTTACTTTCCCTTTTTCGCCTTTCTGTTTTTCTGGACGGGCATAGCCTGCGCATTGGTTTATTCCCTGTCATCTCCATTTTTCTATGTTGCCGGAAAAAAAAGATTAGCCGCGATGCTCGACGGGAAAAAGGGAGGATATAGAAGTCTTTTCGGAGCCGCGCTTGAATTTTCAAGAGAGGAAGAAGGGAGCGGAAACTATTCGCGGTATCTTATCGACGAGGCAATCAGGCGGGCAAACAGAGATATAAGGAAACTTAAAGAGAAAAACATTTTTGCCGTTGAGGGAAGGCCCGAATGGGCAGCAGCCGGAATCCTTCTCGGCGCATTGTTTTTTTGCCAGGCGGTATTTGCCCCTCAGAGTGTAAATGAGATCATTTCTTTTATTTCAGATCCGGGCATTAGTTTCAGGGGTTCTGAGAAGGTAAATATATTGGTTTCCTCCGGGGATATTTCATTGCTCGAGGGAGATGATCTTTCTGTTGAGGCCATTAATTTCGGAGCTCTGGCGGAAGATGTAACTCTTTGCACCAGCTCAGTTGACGGGGTATGGAAGGAGGAAAAACTTGCCCCCGACACAGTGTCCGCGGGCGATATCCCTTTCAATGTTTATAGAAAAACCATTAAGGCGCCGGATGATGATTTGATCTACTGTTTCAAATCAGACGGCGCATCTTCGGACACATTCGTTGTGGATCTTATCTACTTTCCCGTTATAAACCGGATGAGCGCCCGGCTTGACTACCCAGATTATACCCGTATGCCCTCGGAAACCGTAGAAACTGTTGCCGGCAGGCTGAGAGTTCCCCTCGGTACAAGTATAAATATATCGGGCGAGACAAGTAAAATAATAGAAGAGGGAACCCTTCTGTTTACAAAGGGTAAAGATCTTCCAATCGAAGTATCCGGTGATAAATTCAGTGTTTCTTTTACTGCTCGAGAAGAGGACACCTTTCATGTGAATGTAACAGACAGCGCGGGGTATAAAAACAAACACAGGATATTCCACCCTTTGGATGTAACTTACGATCTCCCTCCTGAAGTGGAAGTTATTACACCGGAGGACGGAGCGCTGCTGCCGAGGTCACTTCTGGCATCATTACAGTACAGAGCGGTTGACGATTATTCTGTTTCCCGGATAAATCTCAAGTTCAAAATAGGGGAGAAGGAATATAAGACGATTGTCCTTTTCAAGGCTGAAGGAAAGAATAACAGCGTTGTCAAAGAAGTTTTCGAGTGGTCCCTGAAAGGAAACTCGGTTATGCCGGGAGACAGAATTTATTACTACCTTGAAGCGTTCGACAGCAACATTATTTCCGGGCCGGGATACTCCAGAACCGAGCTCCGCTATATCGATGTTCCTTCACTTTCACAGATGTATGCCAGTCACAGAAAAAGTGAAGAGAGGCAGACAAATCAGATAGATGATCTATATCGGGCTGGTCTTGAGGCAAAGGAAAAACTCAAGAAACTTTCGGACAGATTCAGAGCTGAGCCTGAGATGGATTGGGGGAAGAAGCGGGAAGGGAAGAATATTCTGGAAAAATTCAAAAAGCTGCGGCAAAAAGCTCTTGAATCAGCCTCCAGGATGGAAAAATCGCTTAATGCTCTTCAGCAGAACAGAATGACATCGATGGAGATCGGCAAAAAGTTAGAGAGGATTCAGCGGCTTATAAGCAGACTGGAGAGTGAAACGCTAAAAAGTCTTATAGAGAAAACAAACAGGATAATAAACGAATTGTCCGAAGAGGATATAACGGCGGCGATGGAGGACCTTGAGATTTCAACTGAGGAGATGACCGAAGAGCTGGACCGGACCATAGATTACCTCAGACAGGTGATGCGGGAAGAAAAGGTAGAAGAACTTATGAGAAGAATGGAGAGTATGCTCGAAAGGCAGAAAGCTCTCAGAGATTCCGCTGAAGCTGAAAATCTCGGGAAGTTGTCTGAAGACCAGAGAGATCTGGCGAAGGAGGCCACAGAATATGAAGAGGACCTGGGCAGTTTGTCAAAGTCCGAAGATATTGGAAGTAACAGCGAATTAGAGAAAGTTCATAAACAGTTCGAAGAAGCGGAGCTGGATTCCGTAATGAATAAAGCGGCGGGGCAGATGGAAAGCGGAGAGAGAGAGGAGGCGCGGTGTACTCAGAAGGAGGCGTTTGATAAAATGCTCAGTCTTTATACTTCTCTCGGGAAATGCCAGGAGGGAATGAGCATGAGGTTGAGTGACCGCGTAAAGAAAAGTATCCGGCACGCCGCGGAGATGATTGTTGAAACGTCAAAGCTTCAGGAGGAGATCGCTGAAGATCTCGCGGGCGGCGGCGCCTCTGCCCGGGTGAGCGCCTCTGAAAAGCAGATCTTTGTTGAAGCTGCCATCAGAGATATAGTAGAGGAACTCTACCGGATTACCAGGAAATCGATGTTCAGATCACGTCTTGTTTTTACTCATCTGGGATGTGCCGCGCGAGGGGCTAAAGAAGTTCTGTACGGAATAGAAAACAGGCGGCACGGCAAAGCCCGTGATTCAGCGCGTTACGCTCTGGGGCATCTGAACAAAGGGGCTATTGAATTGTTGAGAGCCAACTCTTCCGGCAGTGGAGGCGGAAGTGGAGCAAAGAAGAAAATAAGCGGGATGCTCAGCCGCCAGATGGCCATAGACAGGCAGCTGGAGAAAATGTATGGAAACAGGAACAGGTCGAGCCTCTCTATGAGCCAGAGGGCGAAGATGTCCCGTCTCGCGGCAAAGCAGAGGAAGATGAAAGAAATAACAGAACAGATTGAAAAGGAAAGCGTCAGCGAAGAAGACCTGCTTGGCGAAATAGAAGGCCTTTCTTCACAGATGGACAGCGTCGCTAAAAAACTTGACGAGGGAAAACTCGACAAGGATCTGTTGAGAATGGAAGAGAGAGTGCTTGGCAGGATGCTTCAGGCGCAGAGATCGATAAACAGGAGAGATTATAAAAGAGAAAGGGTCAGCAGGAACGCGGAGATTCTATGGGGGGAAGATCCGGGAAGGGCAGCGAGGACGAATCAGGACAGCGATATTATTCTTGAAATGATTCGAAGCGGGATGAGAATGAAAGGGCCCAGGGAATATGAAGATCTGATCGAGCTGTACTTCCGGGCGCTCTCGAGGAAGGTAAGGGAGAGTGGAAAATAAATTGCCTGACAGAACTGACGGAAAAACCGGAATATTCCCCGCGGATATACGGAGATTCATAAGATGTTCGGGTATCTTTCTGGCCGCGGTCCTTATTGTCTCGGTTCTGTCAGTCCCCGGCCGGGGGATAACTCAGCAGGAGGCAGGTGCTGATATTCGAAAGGACAACTCTGACGGGAAGGCGGAACAAACCGGCAGAGAGGGGGTTGCCGAGAGAAGAATTCAAGCGAGAAATCTCCTGCAGAGTGGAAGATACAGGGAAGCTCTCGAAATTCTCGAGAAACTCTGCCGGGAATATCCGCGGAATCTTCCGGCCGCGAGGATGCTCGCGGAGGTCTATATAAGAACAGGGAAAGCCCCGGAAGCAGTATCTTTTATCGAGAAGAAACTTGAGGAAAGAAAGTTCGACTTTGAATTGATAAAGAGTCTGGGCGAAGCATATATGGAAATGGGAAGAGAGGAGAAAGCGGAAAATACCTGGAGAAGCCTTCTTGCCGGGGAAGAGAAAAATATTGCTTATTACGATAAGGTAGCCTCACTGCTGTGGGGAGCCGGAATGTACGATGACGCGGTCTCTGTGATGCGGGACGGGGCGGTTGGGCGGTATTATATGTCCCGAATGAGGAAGGTCGTAGAATGGGAAAGAATTCTGGGAAGATCAGAAGCCGCATTCAAGGATGAGGTTAAGAGATTATCCGAAGAGAAAGCAATAGGAGATTTAAGAAACGCGAAGACAATTCTCGAGATCTTCAGAGAATCGAAAAAAGACAGCACGCTTCTGCCGCTGTACGATGATTTAACTGACCGTCTCGCAAAGGGGAGTGAATACTTAAATTACATCAGGATTCTACTTCTGGTAGAGAGCGGAAGGTATGAGAAAGCGCGAGAAGCCCTTCGCCCCGGGAATAGAGGCAGGAGAGGGGAAAACCTCTACTACTCTTTCATATCTGCTGCTGCGCGAATGGATCACAAGATGGGAGATATTGATTATGAATCGTTCCTTCTTGAAATCACCCGCGGTTTTCTTGAGCATTACAACGGGAGCCGGCAGGCGCCAAGAGTGATCCTGCTTCGGGCCGAGTTGAAATTCTTCCAGGCGAGGCGCCGGTGGCCCTATAATAACGGGAAGCTCAAGGAGGCTTTTGATGCCGCGGCGAGCGTTGAAGACCCTTCATTTAAAGGCGAGGCGCGTCTGCTGATGGCTCAAATTCAGCTCGAAGGGATGGGACGTCCAGGCAAAGCGCTGGATATTCTGGGTCGCAGGAAATGGCGGCGGAAAAAGCTCGAAAGGGAAGCTGAGATTACTCGCGCCAGGGCCCTTTCGGTTTCCGGATGCAAAGTAGAAATAATAGAGGAGCTTAAAGTTCTGGCTTCCGACAGCGATTCAACTGTGGCTTCAGAAGCGGCCTACAGGCTCTCTGAGCAAAAATTTTACTGCGGAAAGTACAGCGAGGCCATCGAAGGATTTTCAAAGACGGCTGAAGAATATTATTCCGGCAATCAGGCAAATGACGCTCTCGACATGGCTATGCTTATTAAACGGGAGATGGATGGAGAAGAAGGAGCGCTTGACCTTTTCGCTTCGGCGTGTCTTTCTGCCGCAAGAAATGAATTGGCCGGAGCTGCAGATTCTCTAAGGGCATTAAAGAGGCGCTTTCCCCGGTCAACGCTAATACCGAGGGCGCTTCTCATGCGCGCTTCTCTGGAAATTGAAAGCGGTCTAAGAGGCAAAGCTGAAGAGGATCTGAAGGAGATCGCCGAAGACTACCCGATGAGTTCTTCCGCTCCGGCGGCCCTGGAAAAGCTCGCTGATCTGATTTCTTCTGAGAGGCCCCGGGAAGCCCTGAAACATTACCGGATATCGATAGAAAGATATCCCGACAATCCTTTTATATCACGAATCAGGAAGAAATATTCAGGTTTGAGCGCGAGGCTCAAGCTGGATTAAGGAAAGGAGGCTTAAAACAGATTGAAGCTTTTGATAACAGTAATACTCGTGCTATTGACCGGATTATTTATGCCCCAGGCGGCATACGCCGATTATCTGGTGCCGATGGATCTCTCCCAGACGAATCATCTGAAGGCCTACGGACTTGTATATAAAGTGCTGGAAAAGGGAGGGGAGGCAAAATGGCTGTTGAATTACAGGGGCGGATCGTTTCTGATTCCCGAGATAGATATCGCCGCTTCCAGGGCCCGCGCCATGGGTGTAGAGGTTGTTAAGCTCAGCGGCAGCGAGATTGCTTCGATCTACGGTGAAATAGAACAGAGCAATATGGAAACCGTTCTTCTCGAACAGGCTCCGAAGGTGGCTGTCTATGCCCCTCCCGACAAACAGCCCTGGGATGACGCTGTTATGCTGGTTCTTGAATATTCTGAGATCCCTTACGATATAATCTATGACCGCGAGGTCCTGACGGGCAAACTCGGAAATTACGACTGGCTCCATCTGCACCACGAGGATTTTACCGGCCAGTACGGGAAGTTCTACGCTTCCTACAGGCATAGGGAGTGGTATATAAAACAGCAGATAATCTTTGAAAGGAGGGCTTCTTCTCTCGGGTTCGATAAGGTGTCGGAGGAAAAAAAGGCGGTGGCAGGGGCGATCAAAGAATATGTGAGAAAGGGCGGGTTCCTCTTTGCCATGTGCAGCGGCTGCGATTCGTTTGATATCGCTCTGGCGGCCCGGGGAATAGATATTGTCCCCCGCGAATTTGACCATGACGGCATGACGCCGGACTGCCAGAACAGACTTGATTACGGAAACTGCCTCGCCTTCGAGGGATTTACCTTAATAACAAACCCTTATGTTTATGAATATTCTGATATTGATATGACCGAAACCGCTGCAAAAAGACCGGAGGAAAATGATTTCTTTACACTCTTCGAGTTTTCAGCAAAGCATGATCCGGTTCCGACTATGCTGGTGCAGAATCATGTTTCAGTGATAAAAGGGTTTATGGGACAGACAACCTCTTTTAAGAAGAGTCTTATAAAAGACAGGGTGCTGATACTCGGCCAGGTAAAGGGAAAAGATGAGGCGCGCTACATACACGGCAATTTCGCGAAAGGGACATTTACATTCCTGGGCGGGCATGATCCGGAAGATTATAAACATTTTGTGGGAGATCTGCCTACAAGACTCGAGCGCTATCCTCATTCTCCGGGATACAGGCTGATTCTAAACAATATCCTCTTCCCGGCAGCGGAAAAAAAGGAACAGAAAACGTAAGGAGAGTATACCGGTGAAAGCGATGGTATTAAAGGAAATCAAGGATATGAAAGAGGAAAATAACCCTCTGGAATTGGCCGAGATGGAAATTCCGGAGCCGGGCCCTGAGGAAGTTCTGATTAAGGTAAAGGCCTGCGGGGTATGCCACACCGAACTCGATGAAATAGAGGGGCGGGCTCCTCCGTCATTTTTTCCGATAGTTCCCGGGCACGAAGTGATCGGAGAAATAGTAGAAAAGGGTCCCGCTGCCGGCAGGTTTTCGGTTGGAGACAGAGTCGGTGTGGCCTGGATAAATTCCGCGTGTGAAAGCTGTAAGTTCTGCCGGGAAGGAAATGACAATCTCTGCAGTGAGTTCAAGGCGACAGGCAGAGATGCTCACGGGGGCTACGCTGAATACATGAAGGTGAATTATCTCTACGCCTATCCCATACCGGAGTTGTTCAGCGACACTGAGGCAGCTCCCCTGATGTGTGCCGGGGCTATAGGTTACAGATCTTTGAAATTAACCGGAATTAAAAACGGAAAGAGTCTCGGCCTCACCGGTTTCGGGGCTTCGGCCCATCTTGTACTTAAAATGGCGGCTCATAAATATCCCGATACAGAGATATATGTATTCGCCAGAAATCCCGGCGAGAGGAAATTCGCGCTGGAGCTCGGAGCGGTCTGGGCGGGCGATACTGAAGATAGATCACCCAGAAAGCTGGATGCTGTAATTGATACCACTCCAGCCTGGAAGCCCGTAGTGAAAGCGCTCGAAAACCTCTGCGCCGGAGGCAGGCTTGTTATAAACGCTATCAGAAAGGAGAACGCCGACAGGGACTATCTTCTCAACCTCGACTATCCTCTTCACCTGTGGCGGGAGAAGGAAATAAAAAGTGTCGCCAATATATCCCGCAGTGACCCGGAAGAGTTCATTAAGCTGGCAGCCGGGATACCTGTCGTGCCCCGGGTAGAGGAGTTTCCTCTTGAAGAGGCAAATAAAGCGCTGATGCAGCTTAAAAAGGGGAATATAAGGGGAGCTAAGGTTTTGAGGATAGATTAGTGTGGCGGGGCAAATCGGCAAAACCATCAAACAGCTCTGCCGTAAAGGAGTTGTTGCTTTGTCTTGTTGGTGATATTTTAGAAGGGGTTATTTTATAATTGTGAAATTGAGGAAATATGTCTAGATATGTGGGAAAATAGGCTTAAGATCATAATTGCTATATTTATTGTGACTTTTGGAACTTTTTGTATATGGAGCCCAAATACCGCATTTGCGAGTGATAGCCAAGAGCTTGGGGGTATTGGTGATGCTATTGTAATGGGTTCTATTGTGTTTTCTACAGTTCCATGTGTAATTGTAAGTTTAGTCAATGCAAATCAGATAGAGGGAGATGGCAGCTATTTTTGGGGTTCGACCGGAGTGTTACTGGGTGTTCCTGTCACTATTGGCGGGATTTATTTGCTTTCCACCCTTGATGAGGATGAAGATCCTTTAACTGAAGATCATGGCAAATGTCTTTTGGGAATTCCTGTATCTATTGTTGGTACTATCACAACCATTGCAGGAATAAAGAGTTTTCACCGTGCATTGAACTATGACAGGAACACAGAGAAAGGATTAGTTGTTGACCCTATTATCTTTCCAGATAATCAGGGAAGGGTAGGATTTGGACTTCAAATTAGTAAAAGCTTTTAGAGCAACTTGAACGATCCTTGATGCGTTCAAAATAAGCTTGGTTGATCTGAATGTGTATTCCGGTGAAAGTTGCCACCTAAATTTAGATATAGGGCAGAACCCGGTTTCTGCTGAAGTAAAAAGGGGGATAGAGGATTTTCCCTTGACATAAATTAGGGAGCTGGTGTAGAACGATAATTAGTCCAATCGGAAAAATAAAAAATAGCTTTGGGGGCTACCATGAAGAAGCAAATACGAGTAGTATCCGCGTTTATTTTAATAACCTTTCTTTTTAGCATATTTGTTATACCTACCAATATCAACGCCAAAGTAGATGTTCGTTTTAAACAAGAAGTAAATTTCGGGGAGCCGGGGGAAAGTCCGTTTGGCATGAGCGGTATTCAGAATGATATTTCTAGCGTTGCAGTTGAACCGGAAGATAGTCAACAGAATTCGGAAATAAGCAAAGATATGAATATATGGTATTTATATTCAAATATAATATTAAGTCAATTCTTCAATTTTATTTTCTAGCAAAAAAGG
Organism: uncultured bacterium; assembly: GCA_964554125.1. Taxonomy (GTDB): domain Bacteria; phylum Krumholzibacteriota; class Krumholzibacteriia; order Krumholzibacteriales; family WJIX01; genus JAGHBT01. Next base: position 11,590 of record CAZKNG010000049.1, read on the forward strand.
AATCCGCAGGAGATCGATGGGCAAAATTATAAATATAGTACGAGAATTGAAAGAGTTGTTATCCAATGAAGAATATGAAAAAGCTTACAAGATAGTAAATAAACGAGGGGTTGAATTAATCGCCCAACTTTCTCCTTCTTCACTCCATCGACAACTTTTACTCTGCATTTGCAGTGTTTTTTCCAACAACAATGATGAAAGATTCAATAAATATCTATCCATCTTTGAATCAATTTATTCAAACGCTTGTCATGATTCTGAATATATCAAACTAAAATACAATAAACTGATAGTAGAAGGCAACCATTCACAGGCTCTTGCTTTATTGAAAAATGCTATTACGAATGATTGGACTAAAGAAAATTATCATACAATCGCTCTGTATCTTAGTGATGCTTACTTTTGGAATGGGAATTATATTGAGGCTGATCAATATTTGCAAAATTCCTATAGGTACTATCTTTCAAATTCCAATCATAGAATGTTGGGACATACTTTGTATTTAATGGGTTATATTGCATTTCAAAGAAGCCTACTTAGTATGGCGGAAAGCTATTTTATCAAGGCGCTTCTTAATTTTAAAACAGCAAAAAAAGACAGACAAATTGCCAAAACATATAAAATGTTGGGAATACTAAATTATCGAACAGGAAGATATTGTGAAGCCAAAGAGAATCTCAAACTTGCAAAGAAAAGCTTTAATAAATGTTCAAGCTTCAGCAGTATTTTGTATTGCCAGATTGGCCAAGCCAGGATAGCGATATTTGAAGGTGAATATAATAAAGCGGAGGATCTTCTTGCCCGTGCCAACAAAGAAGCAATTGACGCTGGATTTAAAAGAATAGAAGCCCTTTCCGCTGAATTTTTGGGCGAAGTATATTACCGCCAGAGAAATTACGAGAAATCTCTTTCCTATCTTAATGAAGCACTGACTCTGGCGCTTGAGATAGCACCCCGTGGTGATATACCTGTCGAAGTTTACAGAAGGCTCGGTGATGTCTATATAGCCCTAGGTAGAATAGAAGAAGCGGAAGATATGTTGAGCAAGGCCCTAAAACTCTGCAATCACCTCGGTGACAAATACGAGCTTGGTTCTGTATACAGGGCAATGGGTATTGTGGCAATACATAAAAATGATATTGATCTTGCAATGTCCTTTTTTAATGAAGCAGTTGTAACCTTAAAGCTTATAAAGGAGTCCTTCGAGCTTGCCGCCACATATGTTACTGCAGCTGAGGAGTATGTGAAATGGAGTAAGCGAGAAGATACAGAAGAGGGGCTTAAGCGAGAACTCCTTCGAGAGGCCAGAAACTTTGCCGTGGAGGCAATGCACCTCTATTCATCAATTAAACTTAACGACAGGGTTCTGTATTGCGAGCATCTGATTGACGATATCGATAAAGTATCAGAAAAGGATATCAAGAAGGTTTCTTCCGTAAAGTTAAGCTTTAATCCAAAATGGCTATATGGAGATAACCTTGTCGCAAGATCCTCTGAGATGAAGGAAGTAGTTTCAAAGTCGAAACAATTAGCGAAAACAGAAATCTCTATTCTTATTACAGGAGAGACCGGAACAGGTAAGGAAGTTGTAGCACGGCATATTCACAGGATGAGTGATAGAGCCAAAGGGCCCTTTGTTGCTGTAAACTGCGCATCAATTCCTGATGATGTATTTGAGAGCGAGCTTTTTGGTCACAGAAGAGGTTCTTTCACGGGAGCTTTTAGTGACAAAAAGGGTCTTATGGAAGAAGCAGACGGAGGAACTCTTTTTCTGGATGAGATATCAGAGCTTAGTGGCCGGCAACAGGCAAAACTTTTAAGAGCTCTTGAGGGAAGAAAGATAAGAAGGGTTGGAGAGGCAAAAGAACGGGATATTGACATACGTATTCTCTCGGCATCAAACGAGAATGTGTCTTACCTTCTTAAATCGAAACGACTTCGCGAAGATCTCTACTACCGCATAGCCGCTGAGAATATTAAGATAAAACCTCTTAGAGAGAGAAAGAGAGATATCGAAGCTCTATTTTCCTATTATCTTCATAACCAGAGTAATGACGGGTATCGTGTTGGCGAGGGTGTGCTCAGGATGTTAAACAAGCACCACTGGCCGGGCAATGTAAGAGAGCTTGTTAATTTAACGCACGTACTTTCCAGTAAGGGTAATGAAAACAAGATAATATTTACAGATGATTTCCCGTTAGATATAAGGGATTCCTCTTCGTCGGAGCTGGATAAATCCAGCATTACAAAGAACCTCAGGGGAAAAGTGCTATTAACATCAATAAATCAGAATCCGGAAGAAACTCGCCGGTTGATATCTTCAATTCTGAATAAGCATAATGGGAACAAAGCGGCGGCGGCGAGGGAGCTTAAGATTTCAAGAATGACGCTGTATAGATATTTAAAGAAGTTTGATCTTTCCGTGAGTTGAAAGATCGGAGAAAGATCTAACAGAACTTTCCAACAGCAGAGAATCCAATATAAAAAGTGTAACAAGAGGGTAAAGGTGTAACAGCTTGTTACACCTTTTTTTAATCTTTCAAAAATCAATAGGTTAAAAGGAATCTACGGGCAAAAGTGTAACAGAATGTGTAACAGGCTGTTACACTTTTTGGATTGTTCGATAGTGTTATTAATGGGGAAGAGAAGAGTAAATCAATAAAAGCATAATTTTTCAGTATTTGGTAACTCGCTGTGGGGCTATTAGATCCCGGATATTTTGGAACAGCGGGCAGAGAATAATCGGATGTACACGGTGTGTTTTTCCAAGTTGGAATAGTCCTTGAGTATATAAAGGGTAAGAAGAGGGCAAGAAATGGTTAATTTATCCCCCAAGTAAGTGGAGAAAGAAACCACCGATAATCTCCAAAGCCACCCCCGCCGGCGGAGGGAAGTCTTTAGCGAGCTTAATTCGGTCCCCTAGTTAAGTAAGGAAGATGTCCCCGGCGGGGAGATTAAAAAAATCTATTTGGCAGAATACAGACTTGAAAGAAGCTGGTGCCGAATTTGAGATTATAAAACATGATTTTATTAATTTAATCCAAGGATATTAGAAATTGGGCGAAGAGGGGTGATATTTATGGCCTGAACAAATAGAACCCAATCAATTTAATTATTCTTATTAAAGTAGTGTGAAGGGGGTGAAGTCAATAAATTTTAGATTCTTTACAACTTGGGGATGAAAAGAAACAAGGAGCTTAAGGAGAGAAAGAATATTTTATTACCAAAGGAGGGAGCAAATAATGTTTACGAGATTTGTCGTAGTTATGTCTCTGATTTCTATGTTTGGCTATTCTGCTATTATCTTTTCAGGAAGCAAAGGTGACGATTCGAATGATAACGTGGTTACGAAAGACCCGGAGCCCGCAAAGGAAGTTTCATGGGGGGAACTGAAGTCTATGTACCTTGATAAAAACAAGGATAATGGGTAAATAAAACAGGCTTGCCGCTTATTTAGAATGGATTTAGAATAGCAGGGGGAGATAAAATCTGAAATTACGGGGGATGATATTATTAAGGGCATAAACAATATGTTCCTATTGCTGTTGGCAATTGCGGGAAGCTTGTTGTCACTATTGGATTTTAAAAGGGAGTTGATATGAGAAAGCTATTAATTTTTAAGGTGTTTTTAGCGCTGGTTGTTATTTGTGTTATTTCTAATGAAGCTCCAGCAGGTGATACTACAGGAGTGAAAAAGAAGGGGCTTGTGATTTATAGGGATAGGGTATTGGAGCCGCCGTTTGAATTTACCGGATTTGAGGAAGATACATTAAGGCTTAATGGAATTCCGTATTCTCCGGTGAGAAAGTATGAGAAAGAACTCAGGAAATGGAAGAAAAAAAGGCTGGAGGAAGAGATAGAGTTGATGAAAAAAATGTTCCCCGAGTCTGAATTTAAAAGAAGAATGGCTGAGTGGAAGAGGAAAAAGAATAGGAAAAAGCCCAGCATGGAAACAATTAAGAAAGAGCATGAATTGGATGTACTTGCATATGAAAAGGCGAAAAAGGCTAAAACCTATGAAGATAAGGTGAATATCTTTGCGAAAATTATGGAGGAATCTCCGATAGTAGACAGCACGAGGATTTTAGAAGATAAAAGGGTTATGGTGTACTGGAAGGGAATGAGCGAACCTGAATATAGCACTTTACCCCGTAAAGAAAAGCCCCCTTTGACAGAAAAGCAGCGCCAAGATAGGAGAATCAAGTATAATAAGCGCCACATGAAGGATTTCTGGGATACATATAATAAGGGAGGAACTGTTGTATTCGGTGATATCGGTGGATATTTGTATTCTCCTTGGACGGAAGAGACCCTTAAAGCGATAGAGAAGCTCAGCCGGGGGGATACACTTACCAGTTTGGAAAGGGAGAGATCTATATTCATAGGTGGTGAAAGAATATTGTATTTATTTAAGGAGCGTTTCAGAAGAGAGGGGAAAGGGGAGTGATGATAATGAAGAGTTACAAAAGAGCAATAATATATTTTCTGGTCATTTTTTCTTGTTCCGCGTCAATTCTTTATGCGGCTGATTACCATACTCCCGGTTCCAGTTTCGCGGTTGTTATCAGGCCGTGGCCTGATATGAACAGTACAAAGTCAAAAGAGGCATTAGACAAATGGAATAATTATAGCACCTGGGTGATGAAGAACGAGGAAGGACTTACTCTGGATCCGGATGTAACAATTACGAAGGTTCTTGATAAGTATAGACAAGGTGCTGGAGCCGTCGAGATATGGACTCATGGATGCAGCTCGGGACATGTAATCGAAGTGTATCCGTATACGGAAGATGGAAAAGCTGTTAGAAATGCAGCTTATGATTTATATCCTTACGGCAATCTGATTTGGAAAGATAGGATAGTAGATGAAGGCTATTACATTGCTATGAGGTATTCTGAATTACCCGGTTGGGTAAATTCACAAACGGGCATGATGAACAATGCGATCTTCCATAATCAGTGCTGCTATGGCCAGTATGGCTGTGACGCGTTTATGCTATGCGGCGCAGCTGCCTTTTATGGTCCACCAGGTCTAACATCAACGAGTGAAGATGATATCGAAACGCTCTGGGATAATTTAGGTATGAATTGGGATGATCGTGAAATGTACTATGAATATACAACCGGAACGGCATACCAGCAATGTTCAAACCTGTGTTTCTTTGGAGAGGGAGACATGGTGTTGGGCCCGGCTGTAATTGAATGCTCGCAGGATGACGGGGCTCAGGTTCCACCAGAAGGATTTGATGTTAAGGTAACTTTGGATACGGATATTT
>CAZKNG010000050.1:0-16593 GCA_964554125.1 uncultured bacterium
CAACCCTGAAATTTTTTGCGCTGTCTTCAGGTATAAAGGGTCCGAAGAGTAATTCGGAAAGCGCTATTGCCATCTTCAACTCATTTTCTGTTCCGCATTTATCAGCCCAGTCTATGGTGTAATCCAGCTGCCTCCTGTCAAGAAGAAGTGATAGTTTTTTTATTTCAGCAAGGTTCCGTAAGTGTAGAAATGACAGATAAGACAGGTGGACGCTCATATGCCATAATGAATGTTCAGGGCAGAGTGTTTTTATCCGGTGACCGAGAGCTTCAACAGTAACGTTCTTTTCTTTCAGAGCAGCTCTGTCCATACTACTCCTTCTTTTAGGGTCCAGAAGGGACCAGTGCAGTTCGATAACACTGTCCATCCGCTTACCTCTGGTAAATATTAAATGAAAATGATATTTTTTATATTCCCTGATCGATTTTATTCCGGAATAAACCCTGTATCCTTCGCCTTTCAGAATCCGGGTTGCTTTGTCGACTTCATCCGGATCCACAAGAATGTCCGTATCCTTAGAAACCCTTACTCCGGGATCGCTGTAAAGTAGCTTCGCCAGCGCGACACCTTTTACAACAACGGGCTCGATAGATTCTCTTTCCATCCTCTTTAAGATTTCAACAAGTTCAGCTTCCTTTTTAAGATATCTTGCCTGAGCGAGAATATATTCTTCTTTGAGTTTTGCCGACACTTCAGCGGGAAGCGAATCTATCCTGCCGGCGTCAAAGAAGAAACGGTACGCTCCCGCCAGACTGTTATGATATCCCGCCAGTTTAATAAAATATTTCCAGTTAAAATTGCCGTTAATCAGAGAACCGATTCTGTTTATGACAGAGTTGTCATTCAACCCGGGCTCAGTAATAGAACCCGCGATGAGCAGGAATGCCTTTTCTTCGGATCTTAATTTCTTCGGTCGTTTTTTCATTTTTAATCGAAATCTGTTTTTTGCAAGTTTTCGTAATCTGTATCTGATTCTTCAGCAAAGAGACCTGATTCCTCTTCGGGAATTGAAAAGAATAATTTAAACTTTTCTACTTTACCTTCGGGCTCCATATACGTTTTGTTGTCTAATGAAAGCCAGCTGTGTCCTGTGAGATTACCGTCTTCCCATTTGACGCCGAAATTTATTATAACAGGCTGACCGTAATAACGCAGGAAACGGAAAAGAAGAAGACTTCTTTTTAAACATGAATATTTAATGCCGATCTTAGTCAGGATAAACTGAATTCTTCTGCATAGATAGATAACCCTCTCCAGCGTCAACGAATTGTCAGTATAATGTGTTTTGCCGGGAGTTATAATTGATACAAGCTTGTGTATTTTAAATATTTTGATCATAAAGGGTAGAATAAGCATGAATGAAAAAATATGAAGGACTAAAATAAACTCTCTCGGAGAGGATAGTATCGAAGCTATCTTTTTTATTCTCATTCTTCCTCGTAAACGGTAAATTTACTGGTTTCTGAAGAAATAAAGTGTTCAACTATAATATATCTTATTGAATTTTATTACAAGCACTGGCGGGCAAATTGGGCAAATATCATTTGACCGGCTGCTTTTAGACCGGAAATTTAAGGCTTCCTGAAGCATTTTTTGAACATTCTCAAAAAGACGGTTTTGTGTAACGTATTTGTTACACTTCTATCACTGTTGGGTTATTCCGCAACCTGTTATTAAAAATTACCTTGGCGGAATAATAAAGAAATACAGTGTAACATTTATGTTACACTTAAATCGCGAAAATGAATTGCCCCGTTTTTCTATTGTCATGTAACAGGCGTGTTGACAAGGGTTTATAAACTATGTTTACTTTCTCTCTCATTGGAATGGTTTATGCGGTTATATAGATAGAAAGAATGAGATAATAGAATTGATTCCATCGGGGGCTCCTAAGCGGTGTGTGAGTTAATATACCGCGAAATAACTCAAGTGTAACGCCGATGTGGAGTGTAAGGGGATCCTCCGGACATAACGTCCGGAGGATTTTTTCTTTCCAAATTGGGATTTGCGTTAATTGGATATTTGAGTATATTTTCTATTACCTGACGAATAATATTTATTTAAATGAGGGGGGCAATCTGAAATGGAACATTTGACAAAGGAGACCTTTCAGGAAAAGGTATTTAATTTTTCTGAGAACAAAGAGTGGAAGTTTGAAGGGGAACTTCCTTGCGTTATTGATTTTTACGCGGACTGGTGCCAGCCATGCAAGATGGTTACTCCGATATTGGAAGAACTGTCTGAGGAATTTGATGGTAAGATAAATATCTACAAGGTAGACACCCAGGATCAGCAGGAACTGGCGGCAGCGTTTGGAATTCGCAGTATTCCCTCAATATTGTTCTGTCCCAAAGACGGCCAGCCTCAGATGGCAGCAGGAGCATTGCCGAAAGATGCCTTTATAAAGGCATTTAAAGATGTCCTGAATGTAGAGTAGGAAACCCGCGTCCAGGGAAAAAGCACTCTTAATGTAACTTTTCTTTCTCACGCGAAACCAGAGAAGAAAGTGAATTTATACAAGAGTCTTCCCACGGCAGATAACTGAGTTGACACTGTCTCGTGAACTGTTTTATAATCCCCCTATTGATTAATCGAGCTGTTATCATTCTTCTTGAAAAGGTATTTTATCTTGAAAGAGATTGTAAAAAGGATTATGGAAACGGAGCGTGAGCTCAGCGAAGATGTTGAAAATGCCCGTAATCGTTCTCAGCAGATCGTCAGAGAAGCGGAAAAGAAGAGCCGGGAGATAGTAGAAGAAGCCAAACGGGAAGCAGTCGCCAGATCTAAGGAGATCATAGAGGAGATTAAAAGGGAGGCGGAAGAGGAAAGAACGAATCAGGTGGAAAGCGTTAAGAAGAGCAGCTCTGATCTTATTTCAAAAAAATCAAATGAAATAGAAAAAGTGACCGACCGGATAGTAAGAATAGTGACAGGTACAGTAAAATAACGAGCCTGTCTTTGTTTCTCTCTGGTTTGGAGAAATGTTCATATAAGATGGTTTTTAAACCGATTAGCAGATACTCTCTTGTAAATGCCAGGGTAAGAGCCAGGCTCAGCACTCTTCTGCCGGCTGAGGTGGTAAAACGCCTTACTGAAAGTGCCGGTGTTGAAGAATTCTACCGCGGGCTGTCGGGTACGATCTACGAGGATCTTTTTTCCAATCCTGAAATCTCGATCGACCCGAGGATTGCCGAGAAATTATTACTTGAAAAAGAAATAGCATGGAATATAGAACTTATAAGTGATCTGAAAGATGAAGTAAGAGAGCTTGTTTCTCATTTTCTTGAAAAATACGAAATTGAAAATATTAAGAATGTTCTCAGAATCAGGGTCGCGGCAGGGGTGGAAGGTAATTATCAATATATCCCGGATATAAACCTTCCGAATTCAATTCCATACGCAGATTTGATAGAGGCTTCCACTATGGAGGACGCTTTGCTGCTTCTTGAAGGAACTCCCTATATTTCTCCGGCCTTAGAGGCTTTGGGTGATTACAGGGAGAAGAAAACACTTTTTCCCGTGGAGACCGCTCTGGAGATCGATTATTATCGCAGGCTGCGCGATAAGGTTGACAAACTGGACAGGCGGGACAGGAAGATAGCTCGAAGGCTGATAGGAATCGAGATAGATCAAAAGAATATAGACTGGCTGATTCGCCTTAAATTCTACTACGATATTCCTGCCGCCGATCTGCTTGATTATAATATACCGGGAGGGAGTTCACTAGACAGTTCAAAATTAATCAAAGTCTTTAAATCCAATTCTGCCGAGGAGTTACTCTCCGCGGCTCTTGGCCAGTATTTCGGAAAAGCCTCCGGGCTTTTTTCAGGCGAAGCGGAGAAAGGAAAGCTCTATATTCTTGAAATAATCCTCTGGAATTACCTGGTAGGTGAGGCGAAGAAAGCCCTTGGAGGATTTCCCTTTACAGTAGGGACGATTCTGGCTTATTTGATTCTTAAACGAGCTGAAGTGAGAAATCTTATTACTATATTGAACGGCAAGGTGCTCGGGATGAACAGAGATTATATCGAAGAGCATTTAAGGGTTTTATTTTAAGGCAGTTGTATGTTTAAACCAAAAAATATGCATCAGATGAATGTCGTTATCTTTGAGTCGAAACTCGATGAAGTGGCCAGAGCTATAACACGGCTGGGCATTCTTCATCTCGTAAAGCTTGATGAAGAAATGCCGTGGACAAGAAAAATCAAGGATTGTGATGCTGTAGATAAGCGAAGGGAGATAGGAAGACTCAGGGACCGTGTTTCAGTGTTGATGAAAGAGCTTGCCGTTGAAGAGGTTCCCCTTACGCGCGGCGATGAATATATCGAAGAATTTTCTGATAGTAGTCTAGAAGAGATAGCAAGCAGACTTGAAGGGCTTGAATCTGAAACGGAGCAGCTGATAGAAAAGCGTAAAGAGCTTACCGTTCGTCTCAAACAGCTTCAAAGCATTTTCAGCAGGTCCGCTCCGCTTTCCCATCTTGGGATAATGTCGCCTGATGAAAAATACAGATTTTTAACTGTTCGTTACGGAATTATCCGCCATGACAATGCCGGATACGTAAATGAAGAAATATCTTCTCTTGCCGCGGTTGCCATCACTCTTGAAAGAAGAGGAGATGAAGATGTGATTCTTCTTATCGGGTTGAAGAAGGACAGGCTCAAATTGAAACGGATTCTTCGTGAAGCGGCTTTCAGGGAGATCAAGATATCCTCTGATAATGATGTGGCTGCCGGTCCGGATGTTATGGCTGGAGGGATACGGGATAAAATAGAGCAAATCGAAGAGGAAATAAGCAGGATCAGATCAAAGCTGGAAGAGGTTAAAGAGAAAAATGCTTCTTTGATCGCGCAATATTACCAGCTGCTTAATGTGGGAGAACTTTTCATAAAGGTGAAGGGGTATATGAAGAAGACAAAGAAGACATATCTCTTCTCAGGTTGGATTCCCAGTTCAAGAAAGGAGTTCGTAAAAAGCGAAATTCTGAAAGCGGCGGGGGGGCAGGCAATCATTGAGATTATAGCGCCTGAAGAGATAGACGGGGCAGGGGAAGGAAAGGTGAATGTTCCTGTTCTGCTTAAACACCCGAATTTTATGAGGCCGTTTGGGATGCTTGTTTCAAGCTATGGAATACCGGGCTACAGGGTGATAGATCCCACTTTTATAGTTGCCGTAACTTTTCTGCTTATGTTCGGTATGATGTTCGGAGATATCGGGCATGGGGCGGTGCTCTGTGTTATAGGATGGTTGACAGGATTTCGCGGCAGAAAGGGAGATGCAAAGAAAAAACCGTCGATCCTTGTGGGAAAGCTCGCCTTCTATTGCGGGATTTCATCGATAGTCTTCGGAGTTTTATTCGGAAGTGTTTTCGGGCTCGAACAGCTGATTCCCGGGTTATGGCGGAGACCTATGAATAATGTAATCTATTTCTTTAAGGTAGCCATATTCTTCGGAGTTGCCATGATAAGCGGAGGTATTCTGATTAATATCGTGAACGCGATCCGCATGAATGATTTCAAAGCTCTATTCTTCGACCATGCAGGTGTTGTAAGCGCGGCAATGTACTGGTGCGGAATTGCCGTAGTTTCCGCCTTTCTGGCGGGCAGGCCTATCCCCGTCAGGCTTCTCGTGATAGGGATAGGGGGGCCTCTCCTGTTGATCTTCCTTAGAGAGCCTATCTTCGCCGCCCTGGGAAAAAGAAAACCCCGTTTCGAAGAGGGGGTCTTTACATACATGATGGAAACTGTTATTGAGATAATGGAAATTGTTACCGGATATCTCGGCAACACAGTTTCATTTATCCGCGTTGCGGCTTTTTCCCTTGCTCACGCCGGGTTGTTTGTAGCAGTATTCAGTCTTGTGGATATGGTCAAGGGCGGCAGCGGAGGTATTTTTTATTCAGCATTGATACTTATTCTAGGTAATGCTGTAATTATTGCTCTTGAAGGACTCGTGGTTACAATTCAGGCTATTCGTCTGGAATACTACGAATTCTTCAGCAAATTTTTTGTAGCCGGGGGAGTTGAATACAAACCGATAGGTTTCGAAGGAAGTTCCCCGCGGTCGAAGTGAAAGGAGAAATAAGTGATGTCGTTGCAGGTATTGCGCAGAAGAAGAATGAAGAAGTGGATTACTATTTCAGCCGGAGCTGTATTCGGCCTCGTATGCCTGGTTTTTATTCTCACCCTTACGAGTACGGCAGTGCATGTTTACGGACAATCTCAGGAAGATTCTAATGCCGCGGCCAGGGAGGAATTTACCGATAACAGAGCAAAGATAACAATGTGGGGTTTCGTTGCCGCCGCGTTTTCCACGGCAGTAGGGAGTGTCGGAGCCGGTATAGCTGTCGGCTACGTTGGCTCCGCTGCTCTCGGGGCGATTGGAGAAAAGCCGGAATTAGCCGCAAAAGCTTTGATATATGTAGGTCTGGCGGAAGGAATAGCCATTTACGGGCTGATAATCTCTATTATGATTTTAACTAAATTGTAGGTAATACCGCTGAATTATTTTTTAGGATTATAGTTGTCTGATAAAAAGGCTGTGAATATTAAATGCGTTTCTATGTGATTGGTGATGAAAACACGGTTACCGGATTTAAGCTGGTGGGATTGGAGGGTGAGGCAGTCGATACCGCCGGAGGTGCCCGTGAAGCCCTTGAAAAAGCCTTTTCATCGAGTGATATCGGGATAATTATTATCACTGAAAGAATTGCCTCTACTATCAGGGAGGAGATAGAGCAGTACGCGTACGGGCGGGATTTTCCGCTGATAATGGAAATCCCTGACCGCGAAGGACCTCTCGAAGGCAGAGCATCTATAAGAGAGATGGTAAATGCCGCTGTAGGGATAAAGATGTAATTTCGTTGTTTTGAATATAAAAGGGAGAAAAGGCCTTGGTTGATAATCGGTCTGTCGACAGGATATGCAGCCGCATCAGAGAGGATGGGGAAAAAGAGGTAAATTCCATTCTGCAAAAAGCCACCGAGACCGCCTCGGAAATAATAGAGAAGGCAGAGCAGGAAAAGGATAAGGTTACAGGGGAAATTATTGCCGAGGCTGAAAAGAAAGGAGAAGCTGAACGTAGAAGAGAACTCAGCGGAGTTCAGATAGAGATTAAGAGAGCGAAACTTAAAATCCGTGAAGATGTAATAAATAATGTCATGGAGAATGTAAAAGAATCACTCCGGAAGGTCAGAGACAAAAGCGATTATCCGGAAATCCTGAAAGATATGATAGTTGAAGGGATAAAGGCTTTAGATGGAAAATCCTTTCTGGTTATGGTCGACAGGGCGGATTTTAGCATTATGGAAAAAGAAGTTCTGCCGGCTGTCCGCGATGAGCTTAAAGGGGAACTGGAGGATGTACGGATAAGGCAGCTCGAAGAGGATTCTCTCGGTGGAGTTAAGGTCGGTACGCCCGGCGGGAATGTGGTTTATGATAACAGATTCGAGGCAAGAATGTACAGATTGCGTGATGATATCAGAAATATGATATATGAAGATATTTTCCGCTCTGAAGGAGGTGAGGGCTAAGGAAGTGCTTGAGATAATTGGGAATGTGGATAAAGTTATAGGCCCCGTAGTTCAGGCGAGGAATATAAAAAAGGCCAGAATGCTGGACCTTGTGGAGGTAGGCGAAAATCATCTCGTAGGGGAGATCGTAAAACTCAGGGGAGAGAGAGCCTCGATACAGGTGTATGAAGATACAACAGGCCTTGTGCCCGGAGCGGATATCTATAGTTCCGGCGAGCCTCTTTCCGTCGAACTCGGACCGGGTTTGATCGGGACCATTTACGACGGAATTCAGAGGCCTCTTGAAGTAATCCGCGATTCTTCCGGTCAGTTTATTCAGAAAGGTATTCATGTTTCATCCCTGGATCATGAAAAGAAATGGAAGTATGAGCCGGTGGTTGAAACCGGTGATGAAATTACCGTAGGGGAAATAATAGGTAAGATCCAGGAAACCAGACTCATAGAACACAGGGTTCTTGTTCCTCCGGGGATCACAGGAGAGGTTGCCTGGGCCGCCGGACCCGGCGAGTATAATGTTACGGAAACAGTTCTGAAGGTGAAAGAGCCGGGAGGCAGCGTTAAAGAGATTAATCTTAACCATAACTGGCCCGTGAGACAGCCGCGTCCGCATAAGAAAAAACTGGCTATTTCCAGTCCACTTATTACGGGGCAGAGGGTTATTGACACACTTTTTCCTGTTGCCAAGGGCGGAACTGTTGTGATTCCCGGAGGGTTTGGGACGGGTAAGACAATGACCCAGCACGCTCTGGCAAAATGGAGCGACGCTGATATTATTGTGTATATAGGTTGCGGAGAACGGGGAAATGAAATGACAGATGTCCTCCAGGAATTTCCTAAACTGATAGATCCCAGGACTAAACGCCCGATAATGGAGAGAACTATACTGATAGCTAATACTTCGAATATGCCTGTAGCCGCGAGGGAGGCATCTATATATACGGGAATTACAATTGCCGAGTACTATAGGGATCAGGGATATCATGTGGCAATTATGGCCGATTCTACTTCCCGCTGGGCAGAGGCGCTGAGAGAACTTTCCGGGCGTATGGAAGAAATGCCGGCTGATGAGGGGTATCCGGCCTATTTACCGACGAGGCTGGCGGAGTTTTATGAAAGGGCCGGGGTTGTTTCGACATATTCCGGTACCGAGGGCTCAATCAGTATTGTCGGATCTGTCTCCCCTCCCGGCGGAGACTTCTCCGAGCCCGTCACGCAGCACACAAAAAGATTTGTCAGATGTTTCTGGGCCCTTGACCGCCAGCTTGCTAACGCGCGTCATTATCCGGCTATATCATGGCTGGACAGCTACAGTGAGTATGTCGATGAGATAAGCGGCTGGTGGCAGGACAAATCGGGCGGCCGTTGGATTGAGCTTCGGCGCGGGATTATGGATCTTCTTCAACAGGAAGGTAAACTGCAGCAGGTTGTAAAATTGGTCGGTCCGGACGTTCTTCCCGATACCAAGAGGATTGTACTTGAAACATGCGTGATGTTTCGAAACGCCTTTTTACAGCAGAACAGCTTTGACAAGATCGATATGTACTGCACACCTGAAAAACAGATCAAAATGCTGCAGGTTATTCTTGATTTTTATGAGTTGGGACTGGAGAACATCAAAAGGGGTGCCAATATACATCAGATCAAGAAATTGAAAGTTGTTTCTATGATCAACAGGATCAAGTTTACCGTCTCAAATGATGATATTGATAAAATAGACGAAATAAGAGATGAACTGGCGCGCTCTATGAAAGAGATTGAAGAAATGTTTGAGTAAGAAACGGTGAGTTTATGACTGAAAAGAAAATCGGGAGCGGAAGAGAATATATAGGTATCGAGGAGGTTTCAGGGCCTCTCGTTATGGTAAAGGGGATTCATAACGTTGGGTATAATGAACTCGCGGAGGTGATAGATTCTGACGGGAATGTAAGACTCGGGATGATACTCGAAACCAGTGAAGGCGCCGCTGTCATTCAGGTTTTTGAAGGAACATCAGGGCTTTCCATACCCGGTACCAGAGTGCGTTTCCGCGGCGAGCCTTTAGAGTTCGGAGTAAGCGGGGAGATACTGGGCAGGGTTTTTAACGGTCTCGGTAAGCCCATAGATGACGGCCCGCCGCCCAAAGAGGATATGAGGATGGATGTTAACGGTCTTCCTATTAATCCAACGGCCAGAGAATATCCCCGGGAATTTATTCAAACAGGAATTTCCGCGATAGATGGAATGAACACACTCGTAAGGGGACAGAAACTGCCGGTTTTTTCAGGTTCCGGACTTCCCCATAACAGGATAGTGGCTCAGATAACCAGGCAGGCGAAGATAATCGGCGAGGAAACCCAGTTTGCCGTAGTATTCGCGGCGATGGGGATAAAACACGATGTGGCCAGTTATTTTATAAAGAACTTCGAGGAATCGGGAGTTCTAGGTAAGGTTGTCCTTTTTCTGAATCTGGCGGATGATCCGTCAGTCGAAAGATTGGTTACCCCCCGGACAGCACTCACGGCGGCGGAATTTCTGGCCTTTCAGATGAATATGCATGTGCTTGTAATACTGACAGACATGACGAATTACTGTGAGTCGCTTAGAGAGATTTCAACTATACGCGAGGAGATACCCAGCAGAAAGGGATATCCGGGATATCTTTACAGCGACCTTTCTATTATTTATGAACGCGCCGGAATGGTAAAGGGTGTCGAGGGCTCAATCACACAGATGCCGATTCTGACGATGCCGAACGATGATATCTCACACCCCGTTCCCGATCTTTCAGGTTATATCACCGAAGGCCAGATAGTTCTCGAGAGGGAGCTGGATCACAGGAATATTTATCCGCCTATAGCCGGGCTGCCTTCACTTTCGCGTCTTATGAAGGACGGGATAGGTGAAGGGATGACAAGGGAGGATCACGCTCACGTCGCGAGCCAGCTGTTTTCCGCGTATTCACACGTGAAGGATGTCAGAGCTCTTGCCGCTGTAATCGGCGATGAGGAGCTTACACCGCTCGACAGAATATATCTCGATTTCGGAGAGAGATTTGAGCGTGAATTTCTATCTCAGGGTGAGTATGAAAACAGGGATATTACTGAAACTCTTGAAATAGGATGGAAAATAATCTCCTCTCTTCCAAAGGAAGAGCTCTACAGAATTTCAGAAGAGGAGATAAATAAGTATTACGGCAAGGAATAACAGGGCCGTTAGCAGTTATTTACAGCGGAGAAGTGATAAAATGGCAAAATATGAGATTGCGCCAACGAAAAGCAATATGATGAAGATTAAGCGTGAACTCGGCTTTGCCCGGGAGGGATGGGAACTCCTCGATCAGAAGAGGCAGATTCTGGTAGTTGAACTTATGGGACTTATCGACCGTGCCGTGGAGGCACAGCGTGAAACGGAAAAGAGGCTGGGAGAGGCGTTCGAAGCCCTTGATCAGTTGACTCTCCGTATGGGAAGAAGGGAAATAACCCTCACGGCCCCCGCCGTGAATATCAAATCTGATATTTCTTTCTCGCAGAGAAGGGTTATGGGGGTTTCTCTCCCGAGAGTAAAAGTGAACTTCAGGGATAATCCTCCTTACTTCGCGGCCCCGGAGAGCAGTATCTGGATAGATGAAACGATAAAGAGGTTTCGTGAGGTGCTTCATCTTCTCGGCGATCTGTCTGAAGCGAGAATTTCACTCATGAGACTTTCGCGTGAAGTGTCAAAGACGATCAGACGCGTGAATGCTCTGGAAAAAATATTTATTCCAGATTATAAAGAGACACTCGGATATATTGAAATGGCTCTGGAAGAATCAGAAAGGGAAGCGTTCTTTGTCCTCAAACTGGTCAAAGACCGTATTTCCCGCAGAAAAGGGGAAGTAAATGGATAGTGCAAATCCCTTAGGTAATATTCTTCTCTACATCGACGGCAGTGAGTCTTCAGTCCTGGCCGCGCGCATGGCTATCACGATGGCCAAGGTGTACGGCAGCAATCTGCGGGTGATTTATGTTGTTAATGAAAACCTCCTGAATGAACTTCTCAAAGCGAAGGTTTTTGTCGAAGTGGAGAAGATGGATTACGAAAGGGATATCGAGGATGACGGGAAAAGATATTTGAACTATGTCAAGAAACTCGCCGAGGGTAAGGGAGTGGATTTGGACACCGTTCTCCGTAAAGGTGTCGTGTATGAAGAAGTTTCGAAAGAAGTCCGGGAATACGAAGCGGATCTTGTTATTCAGGGTGAACTTGGCGAGGTGCAGAGTCTCAAGGATTCATTCTATGAAGAGGGAGAGCGGATATTGCGCAGGGTTTCCTGTCCTGTGATGGTGGTAAGGGGAGAGGATAAGATAGAGGCTATCTTTGGAAACTTATAGTTTATTTGTTAATCCGAGGGGCTGTTCCTTGCTTTCAACACTTGAATTAATTAAGTTTGTCTAAAGCAAACCCGGATTCAGGGAAGATCTTCAAAGGCAGGTTATGAGATGAAATTAACAGATTATATCAAACCGGAGAATATCGAGACCGATCTTATAGCTGAAGATAAGGAAGAAGTTATAGAAGAACTGGTTGAGAAACTTGCCGGGAATACTGACTGCTGTGATATGGACAAGGTTTATCAGGCTGTAATGGATCGAGAAAAAGATGGGAGCACCGGCCTGGAAAAGGGAGTTGCTATTCCTCACGCTAAATGTGATGATATTGACAGATTGAGGGTTGTGATAGGTATTTCCGAGAAAGGTATTGATTTTGATTCCCAGGACGGAAAACCTTCACATATTTTCTTCCTTATGATTGCCCCTTCTTCAGAAGCGGGCCCCCACGTTCAGGCTATCGCCAGAATTGTCAAGATGATCGGCATAGAAGGTGTCAGTGAAAAACTTATTAAAGCCGGGAATGCTGAAAAACTACTTGAAGTTATAAGTGACGTTGAAAATGGCGGTTAGCAGGTTTCCTGTTAATATTATTCTATGGAAAATCTTAAGTCGAAGAAGTTGATCGGATATTACGGGTTCCCCAGACCTTCTGTGCTTGGACCGGTAAGAGAACGTTTTGGATATAATCTGGAGCTTGTAGATCTCGACGTCGCCCTTGAAGCTCCCGATTCGAGGATTGTTCAAAACACTACCTGCCGGATTATAGCAAATATCATAGATAACGCGATCGAATATTCGAAGAGACTTGTAGCTGTAGTGGCGGATGTGGGAGAGGGAAAATGTGACAGGGGCAGATATGCCGCCCTTATTCTGAGAGAGATGGGGTTCAATGTTATTGAATCGCGTTTTCCCCCGGAGGAATTCGAAAACAGACCTCTTGTTTATTCAACCGGCAGGGGTTCTCTTGCCGATAGGATAGACTCGATAATGGAGACCGTTATACGGCCATACGATTCAGTCGTTTCTGCGCGCAACTGTAAACCCACACACGGTTTCTGGGGGGTTCCTCCCAGCGATTTCAGGATCCTCGACATTTTCCCTGATACAACTCATATATACGGTTGGACGAGGTGTGTCGAGGCGGGAAGGCCGGGTGATCTGCAGTTGGAATATTTCGTTGATGAAGATGTTCCCACTGTGTTTTTTACTCAGAGTTTCTGCGCTAAGCAGGATATGGCCCACTATCTCGCAGAGAAACATGACGGTCTTTTTGTTGACTGCCATCGCAGGGTAAACGATTCTATACTTTCCAAGGTCGAAGCTTTTATCAAGCTGGCTTAGTTAAAGGTGAAGGAGACACGTTTTTCATTGATACAGACGGAGAAGAAATTGAAACTCGCCGATTGCGGCAGCACATGGACTAAAATACTGGATGTAGAATCGGATTCCCTTGAGATAATAACAACCCGGGAACTGGTTGGAAGAGACCTGCCCCCTTTCGATATCGCAACCGGGCACAGCGCTAAAAAGCGATGCGCGAAGTTCAAGAATGAATTGCTGGCATTGGCTGAAGGCGCCCTCTCTCTCGTTGACGAGGAGGATTTTTCGATTGTTGATGTTGGAGGAAGAGACATCAAGTTCATCCGGTTCAAAGGGAGAAAGGTTAAGAAGATTGACTGGAATCTTGCCTGCGGCGCTACGACCGGAGCTACAATAGAGCTTCTCACGGATTATTACGGCATCGACCCTCATTTGCTCAAGCCGGTCGATACGTGGATAAATGTAACATGCGGTGTTTTCGGAATGGAAAGGGTCTTGGAGTCGGTTTCAAAGGGAGAATCACCCGAAAAGAGTGTCGCTGAATTCATACACGGTCTGGTCCGCAACGTTTTTGATTTCACGCAGAGACCTTCCGAAATATACCTGTCGGGCGGTTTCTGCTGCAACAGGTGTTTTATCGATTCAATGGCCAGGTACAGTAAGGTTATACCCCTGGGAAGAACCGTTCTGATCGAGGGATTAAGAGGTGAAACGGCCCAACTGAAATAGACGGAAGAGGGAAAATATGGAATTTACAGAACGCAGTTATCTTATATCAGAAAGCAGCAGGAGGAATTTGTTTCGGATGAAGAGTCTGATCTTTTCTATTATCATACTGCTGGTTCTCCCATCCTATTCATGCAGGAGGCTGAAGTTTTCTTCCATAGATTTTCAGGAGAGAGAGCAGAAGCCTGGAGCGGGAATAGAGGTGTCAGCACAACTTCTATCCGACCCCGAAGAAATAAACCAGCTTTTTCACACCTTTCTTCCCGATTCAGGTATCATCCCCGTTCAGATAGGTCTGCGTAATAATGATACATTGCCGGCTGTAGTTAATGGATATTCCACAGCCGGATTATGGGAGAAGGTTGGCGGGATATCCCTTGTGTCAAAGGGTGAAGAATTTCTGCCTCTCGGGCCGGTTGAAGTTATGAAAAGAATGATTGGAGACAGGGCCGAAAAATACAGGCCTAAAGGCCCCGGGGCATTCGTAAAGGGTTCTATCTTGCCGCCGCTGGGTATCTATTACGCGTATGACGAGGCAACGACGGGGAGGCTGTTCAGGGGGCTCGCTGACAATTCTCTTTACGGGATGAATAATCTGTTCTTCTTTGAGCCGATCGTTCTCGAGCCCGGTGACCAGAAGACGGGATATCTTTATTTTCCTGTCTCTGCGCTTCTCTCCCCTTATGAAGTTATCACGATCGAGGTAAAGGGGAAAAAGGATGAAATACGTAAAGTGAAAAAATTAAAGGATGATTATTCAAATCCTTTTTCAATAAAGGTAAAAGCCGTGTCAGCTGAGTCTGATGTTGCCTCAGGGGGGGCGGGCCGGAATGAACTTTCTTTTTATGATATCTGCTTTGATTCTGGGGGGTTATCGGATGCGGAGAAACTCGGGGCATTCCTTCTTAATAAGGATAAGGGAGAAAGGGGAAAAAGCAACCTGGTGTTTGTGGAATTTCCGCGGCCCCTTCGAAAACCGCTTCATCCGGAGAATAAAATCAAGTTAGACGATATAAAAACTATGGCTGAAATATCAGATGTTGCATGGAGTAACGGATTTGCCGCCTGCGGAGTGAACTTCACACGCAAGTCCAGAGTTTATTATTACGCTTTTGACGGCGGAGGAGGGCCCCGCCGCTGGAAGATTGACCTCGAAAGCGGTATTCTAAGGCTCGCCTTTGCAGATAACGGCGTTCTTGCCGTTTGTGATAACGGTTATTGTTATTACCTTTCAGGAGAAGACGGAGAAATTGATAAACGATACGTGAAATTCAGTTCTGATCTCGATGATATTTTCTTTTATTCAGACAGGATGTGCGTGTTCGGCAGTAATAAACTGAAAGTATTATCGATAGACAGAAAAGATCTTTTTGAAGAGATAGGAACCTTTGGCCTCGGGGATGCCGACAGAAAAGTGATCGGGGATATAAGTAACAAGGCCGTTCTTATTCACCACTCAAATAATACACCGGGAGACACACTTGTTCTGATAGATCCGGAAGATGGGCTTGAAATAGCAAGAGAATCTATTCCCGGTAAAGTAGCTTCCGCGAGTTGCGGCAGCGTGATAGCAGTTCAGCTTGAGTCCGGAGTCATCTTACAGTACTCGTTTACGCGGGGCAGCCTTCGTCTAAGTGAGAGTTCGCTGCTTCTTCCCCCGGCGGATGAAATAACGGCGGCGGACGGATTGATCCTGGCGGCGCGAGAAGGAGGCAGGATCGATTTATTTGATATTAAGAAGAGGATGTTCTCGCCCCCTTATTTCAGACTTGAAACACCGGTAACTTTCTCTCCGGCCAGGGAAAAGCGAGGAACTGATGACAAGTAGCTGTTTTCTTCCGGATTAAATTGGTTCTTAAAGTTGAAAGGTAACTTGAATGGAGAAAAGCAGAACAGATGTAGAACGGGTTCTGGCAACATTTTCAACACACATGAAGCAGAAACATTCAACGCCCGGCAAATTTATGAATAATATCGAAGAGATTCTTGACTCAAAGAGAAAGAGGCAGAAAAAAGAGAGCTACCTGCGGTCTCTCGAGAAGAATGTTGTGTTTTTGCATTATTTCACTGAAGAGGCAAAAGCGGTTCTGGAATTGATGCTGCGGAGAGTTAACGACGGCGAGAAATTTATCCGGTTTGATCCAGGCTTGACTCTTTCTGAAATAGAGGAAAGGGTAAGGGAAGAAATCAAAAACGCGAAAAAGGAGATTTCACAAACAGAGCGTTTCTCTGAAATATTAAAGAAGGAAGCCGCCGCGGGGAAAAATTACGTTGAAAGACTTGAATTTAATTATTCATATCTTATGGCGGTAAGGAGTTTTACGGTAGATTTTATAAATATTATTTACGCTCTTCAGAAGGATTATTATGTCGAGGGAATAAATTCTTCAACGTCTGAGGATATACTGCGCTATATCAATATGACAGCCAATTATTATATAGGTAATGTAAGGGTTGAAAATGGGGAATAGTAGATTTCAAGTCTGATTACAGGGAGGAATCTGGGGGAAGTTAAAAAGTAAGAAAAGAGGAAAGCTTGTTCTTGAAAAAGAGAATCGAATGGACTATTTTCATTAGTGTCAGAGAAATTGATTAATAATATCCGGAAGGTGTATTAATAAATATTCATTGAAGGGAGAAAGAATTGTATAGTCAAAGTATGGTTAT
>CAZKNG010000051.1:0-16511 GCA_964554125.1 uncultured bacterium
CCACTTAATTCAGGGGGTTTCTGATGAGCCCCCATGAACGTAGATACTATATCTGAAGGCATATCTTCGGCGAGACGGGAAATTACTCTCAGCATCTTTAATTCATTTTCCAGATCAAGCCCGTATCCGGTCTTAATCTCAACGGTAGTTACGCCCGTCTTTAAGATCTTCAGAAGACGACGCCTGCTTATTTCATATAACCGCTCTTCATCCATTTCGCGAAGTTCCCGCACTGTTCTCTTTATACCCCCACCCCGTCTTTCGATTTCGAGATAGCTGTCACCTCTAATCCTGGCTTCATATTCATCCGGCCTGTACCCGGGAAATACCGAGTGCGTATGAGGGTCCACCCACCCGGGCAATACAACCCTTCCCCCCACATTTATGATCTTTGAAACCTCTCTCTCCGCTACTTCTTTTTCAACCGTATCGCCTGAACCGATGGCTAATATTCTTCCACCAGCTACCGCGATAGCGCCACTCGAGATAATACCCGGGTCAGAAAGTTCTTCCCCCCTGAGCGGTCCCTTCCCATTATTACGGCATGTTATTATCTGACCAGCGCCAAGAAGGAGTAAATCAATTGTTTCAATCAAACGCTTCTCCTTGCAGAACAAAATAAACTGAAGTTAAGTCAAGCAAAATGCATGACTTAAAAATACGAGGCCACATCTATTCACATATATTAATGACCGGTATCTTATTCTCTGAACCAGCGATATTATTTGTTTAACATGGGAATATTAATTCCAGCCTCCTTCGCCCTTTTTATAGCTATTTCATAGCCTGCGTCTGCATGTCTTGCAATCCCTATGCCAGGGTCACCGCGAAGACAACGCTTAAGTTTTTCAGCCCCCTTATCGCTCCCATCCGCCACTACAGCAAGACCGGCGTGTATTGACAGACCCATTCCAACACCGCCTCCGTGATGAACTGAGACCCAGGCAGCTCCATTGACGGCATTTAGTAACGCGTTTAAAATGGGCCAATCCGCTACAGCGTCAGTTCCATCCTTCATACCTTCAGTTTCACGGTAAGGAGACGCTACAGAACCGCTGTCGAGATGATCTCTTCCGATAACTATAGGAGCACTTATCTCGCCACTGGCCACAAGTTCGTTCATCGCCAGCCCGAGTTTCTCGCGTTCCCCGTATGACAGCCAGCAAATCCTGGCGGGAAGTCCCTGGAACGCGACTTTCCTGCGCGCCATTTTTATCCATCTGCATAAAGACTCATTTTCGGGGAACAGCTCAAGCACAAGATCGTCTGTTCTATAAATATCCTCTTCTTTTCCGGATAGAGCAAGCCACCGGAAGGGCCCCTTCCCGATACAAAACATCGGGCGTACAAACGCGGGCACAAATCCCGGAAAATCAAAGGCGTTCTCCAGGCCGCCCTTCATCGCCTGGCCCCGGATATTATTCCCGTAATCAAAGACAATGGCGTCTTTCTTCTGAAAATCCAGCATAGCCTGAACGTGTAGCACAATTGACTCGATAGCTTCCTTTATATAGCGGTCGGGATCCTTTTCGCGGAGCTTGGAGGCCTCATCAAGATTATAACCTCTCGGGATATAACCGTTCAGCGCATCGTGGGCAGATGTCTGGTCAGTTACTATGTCCGGTATTATGTTTCTCGACACCAGCTCGGGAAATATATCCGCCGCGTTACCGACCAATCCTATTGATAAAGGCTCTTTATCTTTCAAAGCTTTATCTATCTTTTCAAGAGCGCTGTCGAGGTCCCGTTCCATTTCATCGAGGTACCGGGTTTCCAGACGTCTCCTGATCCTCTTTTCATCGACCTCAACGATCAGGCAGACCCCTCTGTTCATTGTAACCGCGAGGGGTTGAGCACCGCTCATTTCTCCCAGACCTCCGGAAAGAACGAATTTTCCGGCGAGATCCCCCCCGAAATTCTTTCTAGCGCATTCAGACAGTGTTTCATAGGTCCCCTGCAATATCCCCTGGGTCCCAATATACATCCAGGAACCCGCGGTCATCTGACCGTACATCATTAAATCATCAGCTTCCAGTTTCCGGAAATGATCCCATGTTGCCCAGCGGGGAACAAGGAGTGAATTCGCAATCAGCACCCTTGGAGCTCCCTCATGCGTTTGAAAAACCCCCACAGGTTTACCGGACTGAACCAGAAGGGTTTCATCGTTTTCAAGAGTTTTAAGTTCCCTGACAATCGCGTGGTAGGAATCCCAGTTTCTCGCCGCTTTTCCTGTTCCTCCGTATACTATCAGTTTCTCCGGATCGGCCGCGACCTCTCTATCTAAATTGTTCATCAACATCCTCAGGGCTGCCTCCTGAAACCATCCCCTGCAGCTGATTTTATTTCCCCTTGGAGCTCTTATATCCACTTTTTCCATATCTGCTTACACCTCCATTACGGCTACAGAGCGGTAAAGCAACATTATCCGCTCCAACCAGAACAATATCTTTGCCGGCTCATATAATTGCCAGATTGCAACACCTCCACTTCAATTCCTCAACATCGTGCCCTCCCGCGCAGGTATTAACCCTAAACCTTTTGCGGTTATACGGCAAGATGAAAAGCTTACACACAACTTTCGCCGGATAATCACTCCGCAAACCAGTCCAGAGACCTCCCTATTACGTCAGCTCCCGACGAAACAACTATCCCCTCAGTGGGCAATGATGAAAGTATATGCTTACCGTATGATCTGCTATGTATCCTTGAATCAAGGATAACTATCATACCTCTGTCATCTTTTCTTCTTATTAATCTGCCTATCCCCTGTTTCAAACGTAAAATGGCCTCGGGGAGAAAAAGCTCCTTAAAAGGGTTGCCTCCAATACTCCTCAGTCTTTCTGAACGAGCCTGAATAATCGGGTCGTCTGGAACCGGGAATGGTATCTTTGGAATCACGAGAATCTCAAGCTGTTTTCCCGGAAAATCTACCCCCTCCCAGAAACTTGCCACACCGAGCAGTACTGACGCTTCATTATTCCTGAACTCTCGAGACAAAACCTCTCTACTTTCACCTCTTCCCTGAACAAGAAGAGGTCCCGGAAGCTCCTCTCTGTCAAGCAACTCTGCTGAAACAAGACACATTTTATAAGAAGTAAAAAGAACGAGTAATCTGCGCCTGTGTCTCACGGAAAGTTCTCTTACAATATCTATGATCTCGTTAGAAAAATCTCTTTCATTAGGGTTGCCAAGATCCGACCGCAAGACTACAAGACAGTTATCTTCTCGAAAGAAGGAAGACGGCTTTACAAGTTCAAAGACAGTTTTCGGAGTGAATCTTACTCCGAGCCTTTTCTTCACATATTCAAAGGAACCATTCTGGCTCAGAGTTGCTGACGTAAAAACAGCTGATTCTGTAGACTCTGACAGAAAATCCGCGAACCTGCGGTCTATATCTATCGGCGAACCACAAATAGATCTAACCCTTGAATTCTTGTTCCATTCTATCCAGAAAACAGTATCCTCATCGTTACCCTCCGTCAAAAATACCGCTGCTGCCGCCAGCTCATCAAGCTGACTCTCTGCCGCTTCTATTTCCTGTTTAAAATGTCTTATATCTTCTGATCCATTTTGCTGATATAATACTTTAAGTATATCTCTTAACTTATTGTTATATAGTATGAATTCGGATATACTATCCTTGATGTCAATAAATGTTTCTTCTCCGTCGTAATACCTGGTTTTCTTCCCGGAAATGGTCTTTTCCCTATTCAGAGAGTGTTCAATACCCTTGAATATATCCTTCCAGGTATTCTGTGTTTTCGAGACCATATCCTGAAGTTCAAAAATCAGTTTCTTCCCGCCTTTTACTCCTGGATCTGTTTCGAGTTCCCGAAGCATGAACTTCCATCTATCATCGTTTACAGTGACCGGTTTTATCCATTTTAAGATTCCCCCTATTTCACCGGGAGTAATCCTGACCGATAAATTCTCCATGACACATTTGTCCAGATGATGAGCTTCGTCAAAAACAACACCATGATAATCGCCTAAAATCCCCCCGCCTCTCTTATAATCCGCCATAACCAGAGAGTGATTGACAAAAACTATATCAGCTTCCCGGGCTCTCTCCCTCGCAATGACCAGAGGACATGAAAGGGAGTTTGGGCACCCTCTCATTAAACACCTCACGGGCGCGCCAAGTTCGAACGGAATTATACCAGCCTTGTCATACGGAAGAGACTCCACAGTATAAGTCTCGGATAACACTGAAAAGAGTGCGAGATCAATAGCTTTTCGGGGGTTTTTTTCCATGAGTTTACTCACCGCGGATATTAATCTTCTTGAACATATATAATTTTCTCTTCCAACGAGTCTCTCAACCGTGAAATCCAGCTTCAGTATATTTCTTATAAGCTCAATCTCTCTGTCAAAGAGCTGATTCTGCAGATTCTTTGTGTGAGTTGAAATAACGATCCGGTTTCGGGTTTCAAGAGAAAATAGAACAGCCGGGATAAGATAAGCCAGTGATTTTCCGGTTCCAGTTCCAGCCTCTATGAACGAAATTTTTCTGTCGTAAAGAGTATTCATAACTTCTGATGCCATCTCAAGCTGTTCGAGCCGCTTCTCACCAAGTCGATCGAAAATAAATTCAAACGCCTCTCTGACCGAGTATCGGTCCGCTCTTGCCGAAAGACCCTCAGAGTTTTTGACAGCTGAATTCTCCTGCCGGAGAGAAAACCTCTTTTCAGCAGGGGTTGCGGCATCTTCCTTCTCCCCACCCCCGAGTTTACTGAATATACCGCCGGGAAGATCTTTTACTGCTTCCGCGGCGGCTGTTTCAATAACCCTTATCCCTTTAAAACTGATTCTCTTAGCGATAGTCAAAAGTAAGGGCAGGGGGATTAAGCTCCTCGATAACCTTTCAAGTATATATTCGGATAGTTCATTCGAGCTGAAATCTCCCTCATCCGGGGATTTTAAATAGGGGAAAAAAGCTTCAAGTTCATGCGGCCTAAAAGATATTGAATCAGTTGCAGGCATAAATTCTGTATACTATCCCTCTCGCAACCCAAAACCCGTTGCATTTCTTATCAAAATAATCCTTACGAAATTAACATCCCTGTAAAGCCGGATAATACCCGGCTCATTTACTAAAATGATATTCACAAAGCCGTTGAGAGATAAACTATGAATCGTCCTCTTTCTTATCGTAGTCTTCCCTTGTACGCATAGTACCCCGAATAGCGCAAAATTCTCCGCACATCGTGCACAAATCGTCATCTCCCCCTGAGCTTTTATCGTAAAGGGATTCCGCCTTATCCGGGTCGAGACTCCTCCGGAGCGATTTTTTCCACTCCAGTTTAGCCCTGGGAATTGAAACCGAATCATCCCACTCCTTCGCTCCCGGAATACCTTTAGCGATATCCCCCGCGTGAGCGGCAATCCTGGTGGCGATCACACCATCACGGGCATCTTTAATAGAAGGTAACCGGAGATGCTCCGCCGGTGTTACATAGCATAGGAAATCCGCTCCGTGCCATGCTGCTACAGCTCCGCCGACAGCGGCAGTAATATGATCGTACCCGGGGGCAACATCTGTAACAATAGGACCGAGAACATAAAACGGAGCGTCTCCGCAGGCTTTTTTCTGAATAATCATATTAGTTTCAATTTCATTCAGAGGAATATGCCCGGGGCCTTCCACAAAAACGCTTACTCCGCGTGCCCGCGCTCTCTCCACCAGATCTCCGATAACAAGCAATTCGCCGATCTGCGGTCTGTCAGTTGAATCCGCCAGAGCCCCGGGCCTGAGACCATCTCCGAGACTAAGTGAAACATCGTATTCTTCCAACAAATCAAGAAGTCTGTCGAAATGTTCGAAATACGGGTTTTCCTTACCATTTCTAGCCATCCACTGCATCAGCAAGCTGCCGCCGCGGCTTACAACCCCGGCTAATCTTGTTCTAGCCACTTCACGGGATAATCTGGCTACAAGTCCGCAGTGTACGGTCATAAAGTCAACTCCGTCTCGAGCCTGCTTCTCGATTACTTCAAAAAAGTGATCAACTTCACAATCGGTTATCCCCTCTCCGCGTTCAGCGGCCTCAACGGCAACCTGGTATACCGGAACGGTTCCGACAGGAACTGTGCTTTTCTCGAGTATCTTCTTTCTTGCAGCATCGATGTCTCCGCCCGTGGATAGATCCATCACAGCATCAGAACCAGCCTCAATTACAACTTTCAATTTCTCAAGTTCAATATTCAGATCATCATGATCGGGGCTCGTCCCTATATTCGCGTTGACTTTAGTTCTAAGCCCCCGCCCTATTCCAATAACTCCGCAGTGTTCTCTGGCTGTTCCGGTGAGAATTACTTTACCTTCAGCAACGAGAGAACGAAGCTTTTCAGGCTCTAATCCTTCTTTTTCAGCAACATCCCTTAGCGCGCGAGTTATTTCACCCCTTTTTGCCCTCTGATATTCAGTCAATATATTCTCCTCCCTACAAAAACAACTTAAGTATAAACTTCACTTAATTCTTAGTCAAGAATGTGGTTAGATTATCGTGATTTATTATCCCGTTTTAAATGGTACTTGCGGTAAAGCTGTTTCTTTAATATTATCAATGTAGAGTTAATTAATTGAAGCAAAGTAAGTTAAATAACTTAGACAATGAATGATTGTTTACGGGAGATTAAGTGGAGAAGAAAAAGTTAATCCTGTCAAGTGTAATTGTTTTAATTGCCATAGCAATATTTTTCATAATATACAAATCAGGAGATAAAGAGAAAGACACTATTCAGAGTGAGCACAAACCTGCTGAGGAAACTAATTACTCCGCATCCTTCATACCGGAAGATATGACAATAGAGGAGAAAAAGAACCGATTCTTACACTTAATGCTTCCGCCTGTAAAAAGTGTTTTTTCGCAACTTGAAGAACGCCATAGAAGAGTTACAGCTAAAATCAAAAGCGGAAAAGAGCAAAAAGAGATCGGCAAACTAAAAAAGGAATATAAAGCTGAAACAGATAAAGAATTGATGATGGCTTTAAAACCCCATCCTGTAAGTATTGTCCTGGCCCAGGCGGCCCTGGAAAGTTCATGGGCAACATCGAGATTCTTCTTTGAAGCAAGGAATATATTTGGTGTCTGGTCATTTGATGCGGGTGAACCGCGAATAGCAGCCGGTGAAAAACGCGACAATAAAACCGTTTGGGTAAAGAAATACGACACCCTTGAGGCATCTGTTAAAGATTACTACCGCATCCTGGGGAGAAGCCCAGCCTTTAAGGAATTCAGGGAATTGAGATTAAAAACAAACGATCCATTTAAGCTCGTAAGAGAACTGGAGAACTACTCGGAGAAAAGAGATAAATACACAAAAAATTTGTCAGCTATGATTCGTTTTAACAATTTCACAAAATATGACAATTGATAAATCTAACAGAAATATACTCCTGTAATAATATTATATTGTAGTATTTATTAGCATATTAATTATATACTTTTAAATGCATTTTAATTGTAAAGTCTGAAGAACTCGAGACAATTTCCAATGCTGGTCTAACTATTATTACACGGGATTTCATACAATACACAAGCATTGCAGAACTCTTTATATATACCAATGAAAATGGATATGGAAAGAATTTTTGGAAAGTCAATATCCCTCAGCAATATAATGCCGGCATATCCGATAGCGCCGATAATATACAGCTGGTCGACACTTATTAGAATATCGTAATCCGAAAGATAAATATTTATGAGAACAGAAAGAAATAATCATATTTCAACCGAATCAAGAACAACTAAAGGGATCGAAACTCTTCTCGGTGATCCCAAAAAGGCTATCCTTAAACTTTCAACACCGATGATTCTGGGTATGTTTTTTCAAGCCATTTACAATATCGCTGACGGCATCTGGGTTGCCGGACTCGGAGCAGACCAGCTTGCCGCTGTAGGTCTCTTCTTTCCGTTTTTTATGGTTATCATCTCACTCGGCGCCGGGATAGGCATCGGAGGAGGTTCCGCCGCTTCACGCCGTATAGGAAAGGGTGATAAATCGGGGGCTGATAACACGGCTATTCATACATTTCTTATCGGAGGCGGCATATCTTTAATAATCAGTATATCGATTTTACCCTTTCTCGATACTATATTCAGCTATTTCAGCGGGAACGGGAATGTCGGAGCAATGGCCGCGGGATACGCAAAGATTCTATTCAGCGGCACGGTAATCATGGTATTCAGCCATATAGCGGGCGCGCTTTTACGCAGCGAGGGTGACGCAAGAAGAGCCATGTATGGCCTCATGATTGGTTCTCTCTTAAATATCGTTCTGGATCCTATTTTTATCTACTGGCTTGATATGGGTGTTATAGGCGCCGCATGGGCTACGATTATTTCATTGACCTTTTCATCTCTTCTTTTCTGCTACTGGCTTTTCTTCAAGAAAGACACATATCTTATCATCACTCTTAAGGATTTTAACTTTAACAGGAAGATACTATCGGAAATACTTAAGGTTGGGGTTCCTTCCTCTCTGGCGCAGCTTTCTATGTCGTTTGCTATGATAATTCTGAACAAAGTTGTAATCAGGGCCGGAGGCACGGACGGTATTGCAGTTTTTACGAGCGGCTGGCGCATAGTCATGCTGGGAGTAATCCCCCTCATAGGCATTTCCACGGGTGTTGTATCTGTTACAGGCGCCGCCTACGGTGCAGGTGACCGTGAAAAACTCAAATCTGCTTTTTACTACGCCGTAAAGTTCGGTTTATTGATAGAAATTTCTATAGGAATACTGATTTTGATCTTCGCGAGACCCGTCGCGCATATCTTCACTTATTCTGAAGGCTCAGAACGAATCCTGGAAGATCTGGTAACCTTCCTGCGTATTATATGCCTGATTTATCCGACTGTGCCGATGGGTATGCTCACTTCAGCTATGTTCCGTGGGATAGGACACGGGGGCAGGTCTCTCATAGTTACAATCATCAGGACTATTATTCTTCAGGTGCCCGCCGCCTATTTTCTGGGTATTATTCTGAATATGGGCTTAACCGGCGTCTGGATTGGAATGGTAGGGGGAAATATTCTAGCTTTAATCGTCACCTTCTCCTGGGGAATATATACTGTTAACAAAGTTCCTCTTCCCCGTTCTAAAGATAACTGATACTTAATGAACCTCACTAATCTCCTCCCATACATTTTGAATTTTATTTGACTAAACCTAACCAAAGTTTATAGACTGAAATGACATCCGCTTTAAAAAGTTAATATGAATTTTGAGCCCGGCTATTTTCTATATTTTGGTTAGATCTTTAAATATGCCAACGAAAGGAAATATTTCTTATGAACAAAGTGATGTGGAAACCTTCGCGGGATAGAATTGAGAAAACAAATATGTTCGACTTTATGACCTATGTAAATAAGCGATACAACAAACAGTTTACCATCTACGATCAGCTGTGGGATTGGTCTATAAACAATATCCCGTCACTCTGGGAAAGCCTCTGGGATTATTTTGATATAATTCACACAAAACCTTACGATTCTGTACTCACCGGCGGAGATAAAATGCCCGGAGCAAAGTGGTTTCAGGGAGCGCGGCTTAATTTCGCTGAAAATCTCCTCCGTTACAGGGATGATAAAACAGCTATGATTGCCAAAGGAGAATCGGAAGATAAAGTAGAAGTTACCTACGCCCAGCTGTATGACAGTGTCGCCCGTCTCGCAAAATCGATGAGAGAGATGGGTGTCCATTCCGGTGACAGAGTCGTCGGCTATATGCCAAACATTCCCGAAACAGTAATCGCGATGCTTGCCGCGGCAAGTATAGGAGCCACATGGTCATCCTGCTCTCCCGATTTTGGAACAGGTGGTGTGCTGGATAGATTCGGGCAGATTGATCCGAAAGTAATATTTACAGCGAACGGTTATTCATATAACGAAAAAAGATTCGATTCTCTCGAGCAGATATCTGGCATTCTCGACGAGCTTCCTTCTGTTGAAAAAGTCATAATCATCCCTTTTACCGAAAGAGATCCTGATATAACCAATATTCCTAAATCGGTATTATGGAGTGATTTTATTTCAAGCAAAGACAATCTTGAAATCGAATTCGAAAATCTCCCGTTCGACCATCCTCTATATATTATGTACTCATCCGGAACAACCGGTCTTCCGAAATGCATGGTGCAGAGCGCGGGAGGCATTCTTATCAACCACATGAAAGAACTCTCACTTCATACAGACCTGAAGCGGGAAGATAATATATTCTATTTTACCACCTGCGGCTGGATGATGTGGAACTGGCTCATAAGCTCCCTTTCTCTGGGAGCTACGATAGTTTTATTCGACGGTTCTCCATTTTACTCCGGCCCCGGCGCTTTATTCAAACTCGCTGAAGAGACGGGGATTACTATCTTTGGAACCAGCGCCAAGTTCCTGTCATCAGTAAATAAATCTGGGCTTAGACCCGCGGAAGAGTATAACCTCAATAGTTTAAAAGCAATACTTTCTACAGGTTCTCCGCTTCACCCGAACGAATTTGAATTTGTTTATAATCATATTAAACAGGACCTCTGCCTTTCTTCGATTGCAGGCGGAACAGACCTCAACGGCTGTTTCGCGGCGGGAAATCCCATGGGACCTGTATATAAAGGAGAACTCCAATGCAGGACTCTCGGCATGAATGTCAGAGCTTTTGACGGTGAAGGCAATTCGGTAGAAAACGAAAAGGGAGAACTGGTTTGTTTGTCTCCCTTCCCGTCTATGCCCATATATTTCTGGGATGACAAAAGCGGCGAAAAATATCACAAGGCTTATTTTGATCTTTATCCCAATATATGGAGGCACGGTGATTATATAAAAATTACAAATAACCGCGGTGTTATTTTCTACGGAAGATCGGACGCCACTCTAAATCCGGGAGGGGTCCGGATTGGAACGGCCGAAATATACCGTCAGGTAAATATACTTGATGAAATTGAAGACAGCCTCGTAATAGGTCAGGAGTGGGAAGATGATATCCGCGTTATCCTGTTCGTAAAACTCAATAAAGGGGAAAAACTCACAGATGAGCTGAAAAGGAGGATCAAAACAAAAATCAGAAAGAACTGTTCGCCGAGACACACACCGGCTAAGATTATTGAGATTGCCGATATTCCTTACACTATCAATATGAAAAAAGTTGAGATAGCCGTAAGGAATGTTATTCACGGGAGGGCTGTTCACAATAAGGACGCCCTGAGAAACCCTGAATCACTTGAACTCTACAAAAATATACCGGAACTTGAAACAAACTGATAATAGTATACAAATGAGCTTAGCCGAGCACTCTTATCCCCTCTTGAAACAGAGTTTATAAAACCGGGATAATTGAAAGATGACAACCACGGAGCTTTGAAGTTAAATGTCGTAACATCCTATCTTCCTGGAAATAACAAGACGTTGAATTTCAGACGTTCCCTCTCCTATGGTTAGGAGTTTGTAATCCCGGTAAAACCTCTCTATATCGTACTCCTTCATCAAACCATAACCGCCGAATATCTGAACCGCGTTATCTACTACTCTTCCCATCACTTCCGAACAATACAGTTTTGACATCGCGGCTTGTTTATTAAACGGTTTTCCGGCGTCCTTCAATTTACAGGTTTTGTATAGCAGACTCCTTGCGGCTTCAATCTCCATTGCCATATCGGCCAGTTTGAAAGAATTTGCTTCGAATGTTGAAATGGGTCTGCCGAACTGCTCACGATTCCTGGCATATTTCAGTGCCAGCTCAAAAGCCCCTTGCGCTCCACCCAATCCCATAGCAGCGATTGCTATTCTTCCGTTGTCAAGGGTCTCAAGCATCTGGTGAAAACCCTCTCCCCTCTTTCCAAGAAGATTTTCCTCGGGCACCCTGCAGTCATCGAAAAAAAGCTCCCCGGTGTTCGAAGCTCTCCACATCATTTTTCCTGTCATCTTCTTTGCTGTAAACCCGTCAGTTCCATTTGGAACAAGTATACAGGACATTTCTTTCTTGCCGTCAGGACGTTCTCCTGTAACCGCTTGAACAACACATACTCCAGACATATCGGTTGCGGAGTTAGTAATAAATATCTTGCTTCCATTCAGAACCCACATTCCATCGTCTAATTCTGCTGTAGTATTAGTTGCTCCTGCATCGGAGCCGGCGTCAGGTTCTGTGAGTCCGAAGGAGGCAAGGATCTCGCCGCTGCAAAGACGCGGAAGCCACTCCTGCCTCTGTTTTTCACTTCCGTAATAATATATAGGACCTACCCCAAGAGAATTTCCCGCCGCTACTGTGGCCGATTGTGAAGCGTCAACTCTCGCGAGTTCTTCAACAACAATAGAGTAGGATAGATACCCCATCTCCGATCCACCGTATTTCTCAGGTATTATTATACCGAAAAGACCCATTTGGGCCATCTGATCTGTCAATTCAGCGGAAAATTCTTCGTTTTCGTCAAGCTCCTGAGCCCTTGGCACAATTTCGTTCTCGGCGAAACTCCTTACACTATCTCTTAATACTCTCTGCTGCTCTGATAGTCCGTAATTGATTTTTTTTCCTCCCTTTAATTGCTCCTGATTACATTATTTCTAGAAACTGAAACCCTCCGGCAGGTCTCCTTTTTTAGTTCCGGCCGGAACCCAGGATAGATCAAGGATCGTGCCGGTTGGATACTTTGTACGGAATATAGGTATAACTTTCATTCCTATCTCCGGTTCTCCCAGCGAGAGATAGCTCATAAGAATCGTGTCAACATCATCAAATTCTATATTTATGAACTTAATAGGCTTTTCCAGAATATTGAAAGCCCCCGCTCTTTCACATACCATAAATGTATGAACCCTCGCACTCTCTTTTGCCTGTTCAGTCATATCAATAACCGTATTCTTACCGAGACAATCGGGACAGTGTATCCTGAACGGCTGATATACAGTTCCTTTGAATTGGCAATCAGGATTATCACAACGCGTGGCAAGCAATTTACCCTCGCCTAATGCTTCAAAAAACGGCGCTTCACTTCCGTAGCTGTGAATATATGTCATATCACGAGGATTAGTAACTCCCATCAATTTCCAACCCTCGTCAGCGTTACGGATAGGGATATTGGGAGTCAGATTATGAAAATCACCTTTTAACTTGTATTTACCATCCTTTACAAACACCTGTCCAAACATACTCATTTTACTCTCCTTTACGCGTCTTACTTCAATAAATGATCAGGGTCGATTAAGATCGTAGCCGTAACATGCGAACCTACGCCGGCATGGCTGATAGCCATTCCTCGCTTTGCTCCCTTCACTTGAAGGTCTGTCCAATCGGACGGTTTTTCCCTGCCGAATTCCTTCCACCTCTTCCGGTCTCCATGAATCTCCGCCCATCTATCCCATATATGGGTGGCTACTTCAAAGGCCTGCATGATACCCGTAGCACCCACGGCGTGCATACAACCTATCAAACCTCCCGAAAGATTGGATGGAAGCTTCCCGGGTTTACCCGTTTTTGGATTAGTGTGATAGCAATCCCCCGACTCAACATAATCCCTTCCCTCTCCATAGGGGCGAATCCCAATATCCTCGTATGTCTGTACATCACTTATAGTAAAAGCATCGTGCAATTCAAGAAGATCCAGATCTTCTCTCGGATCAGTAATTCCAGCCATACGGTAACCGTACCAGGTAGCCATTCTAGCGGCCAGAAATCCGGTAAACCCCGGATATCTATCACCACCGGGGAATCTTTCACCCAGATTCTTATACTGGTCGGCCGTTTCATGCGGAAGCAGCGGTATATCCATATCTCGCCTGTCCGCTGGTCTTAAAGTATGAGAACCGGCCCCCACCCATATTCTCACAGCCTTATGTGGTGAATTCTTTGTAAGTCTTTCTGCTGTTTTTTCGTCACAGATAACCACACACGCCGCCCCAACACTCATGAGGCAGCAGTCAAGAGCCCTGAGAGGATAAGCGATAACAGGCGAATTAAGAACATCTTCGACTGTAATCTTTTTAGGTGAATGCGCGAATGGATTCATTCTAGCGTAACCGTGATGTTTTACAGAGATCTCTGCCAGTGTTTCCCTGAAGGATTTCTCCGCCTTACCGAATATCTGCCAGTATCTCTGCGCCATTACCGCGTAATAACCTGTATAGATATGTCCAAGGGGTGATTCCCAGTCTTTATCGGCGGCGCAGGAGATTAGAAAATTCCCCTCATCAGTCGGCACCTCATCCATCCTTTCCCAACCCATCGCCAGAGAACAGTCGGAATAACCGGAAGCCACCGCTTTTACCGCTTCCCATATAGTTGAACCTCCGGTAGCACCGCCGGTCTTAACACCAATAGTTCCAAGAGGGTCAAGGCCAAGCCTGTCATGAATAACCGCTTCACCAAGAAGCTGATCCCCGAAATGATCGGCAAAATGACCATAATAAGCGGTATGGATAAAACTCTTAAGTTCAGCCGCTGACATATTCAGGAGATCCGCGGCCATTGTCAGAGCATCCACGCAGAGCTCTTCTGTGCGCTTTTCGGGTATGGCTCGATCGAACTTCGACTGGCCACCTGTAACCATATAAACCGGCCTCATCAGCTCCGGGACCTTCAATTGCTGTTTACTGAATTTAATCATACTCTTAACTCCTCTCCTGATAAAAAGATCAAAAGAATAGCTCGCTTAACTAAACTTGATTTCTACGCATAGCCCTTAAAAGTTGTCCAAGTTTGAACCCCGTCTGAAGATACTACCAAATAGTTCAAAATGTGTCTATAGATAATACAGTTGGAGTTTCCCCAATTTTTTAACCTATAAGGTAGAGGGTGATTTGTACTAGTATGCGGTTGATTGATATTTTCAAAATCGTGTTCAATTACCCCGGCGTGGAATTCGCACACTCTGCACCTCGGGCTCACTCTTTCTGCTCCTTCGGGTCAGAAATCCTTGCCCGCTCGCCACTCGGCGAGGGTTTTGAAAAATATCAATCAGCCGCTCTCATCAGCAATGAAAACCCTGTTCCACTTACCAACCCTGATAACTTATTGTTTATAAAATGTTAGTAAAATACTGGTTGGATTTTTGGGGTAACTCCAACTATATATTTCTCTGAAATTGGTCTGAGGATTAGCAAATAACCTGCATGCTTCCCGGTGTATTGCGATGTGTATAAGCGTGTCAGGTCCCTTTTATTCGAGATAAAATCCTGGTACATTCAGCTTGGGTAAAATCCCGGCCATACAGTCTCAGGAACATTATAGCCCGAACTTCTGATGCAGGAATTTCACCCCCGGCGGAAATGCCCGCACTGACCAATTCTCTGGCGGCTGAAAACATCCGGCATGCCATTGCCAGACGCATTTCAGGCTCAAGATCAAGAAGTTTACGGTTGTAAAGCTGTTCGGTGGTTTTCGATCTATCTTTCATTATTCTCTCATCTCCAGAAGTAATTCCCGGACGCCGAGATCCTCGGCCCACTTTTTAATGTATTTCCATTCCAAATCGCGTCCTGTTTGCAGCATGGCTCTAACATCTTCCCGTTGAAGTTCTGAATTACCGTCTTTGACCCAGCAAAGCTTCGAAAGAATCAGATCCTCCGGAGAGACAACCCAGATTGATTCACCCTCTATAGTGAATTGCCTGCGCCGGTCAAATTCCAATCTCCTGTATTTATTGTTCTTTCGCACAATGAAATCCGCTTTGATAATCCATTCATTATGAATGATGTTGAACATCGTTCGAGATGTAATTGCATCTCGAACTTCCTGTTCATCTACATAGCAATCCGTCTCGAAAAGTTCAACCATGGTTTCGGAATCAGGAGGCCGGCACTGAATGACAATATCTATATCTCTAGTCATCCTTGGCCTGGTATACAAAGCGAGAGCCATGGAACCTGTCAGCATATATGGAATCCCCGCCGAATCCAGCCGCCTCGTAATTTCCTTTAAAAATTCAAGTTGCTCATTCATCCTGAATGAACTATACCATGACTGAAATATTTTCTCACCTGTTTTTTAATGTGAGGTGGCGCGGCAAATCAGCCGCTCTGCTGTGAACAGTATGGTACATGGGATTGTTCGGTTCCTCTGTGTCATGACAAAAGAGCCAAAATGGACTGGACGATGGCCGCAATCCTGCCTGCAGCCGGAAGGGCCTTCAGCAGAGCAGCGACAACCGGTTTCTTTGGTCTTGGAGACTCCAACTCCGCCTCAGCACTGGCAAGCACCTTATAATCAGCGATTTGCCGCTATTTTTAAAGATTTTTTCAGATTTTCCCTTGACAGGTTTTAAGAGGCATTTTCTTAACTTTCCGCGTAGCACATAAAATACACCCCGTAATGCCCTATCTGATACTCAAATCCCTTCTTTCTCTTAAATCTATTGCTTTTCCCTGGATCGACCCGGAATAACGTCGCCAGAGCGTCTCTGTCCGGCCTTGAAAAGCTGTGTTATAATAAATTTAAGCGGATCTTACCGCTTGATTATACATGTTTGCGCGTCAAGGGGGAAAACTTTTACACGAGGGAGGATAGTGATGGATACTTGCGCGCGCTCAGGC
>CAZKNG010000052.1:0-15703 GCA_964554125.1 uncultured bacterium
TAGGAGGTATTATGCGGGATTTTCTCGAGATAACCAAAGCATTGAGCGATATCAATCGAGTGCGCGTACTCATGGCATTAATGAATCAGGAATTGTGTGTTTGTCAAATCACTGAGTTGCTCAAGCTGGCATCTTCGACAGTTTCAAAACACATGTCAATTCTGGATCACGCACGTCTAGTGGAATCAAGGAAAGAAGGCCGATGGGTTTATTACCGCCTAGCATCAAACGAAGAAAATAGATTTATTACAGATATACTTGAATTGATAAAAAGAACTATCAGGAAGGATCCTATCGTACAGCGGGATCAAAAAGATTTGCGGGAAATCCTCAAAAAGGGTTGTGCCGCTCAAAATACAAACCCCGGGAACAAAAGGATAGAAGATGTCTAAACTCTCTGTACTTTTTCTCTGTACCGGAAATTCCTGCCGCAGCCAGATGGCCGAAGGCTGGACAGATCACTACTGGAAGGACACTATTGATGTCTATTCAGCAGGCATCGAAACACACGGATTGGATCCCAAAGCGGTACAGGTGATGGCCGAGGCTGGTGTCGATATTTCAAATCATTCCTCAGACAATGTGAATGACCTGGTCGATATTCCATTTGATTACGTCATCACCGTGTGCGGTCATGCATCTGAGAACTGCCCCTTTTTCCCTGGAAAAGCGAAAGTACTTCATGTCGGCTTTGACGATCCGCCGAAACTCGCAGCCGATGCCGCTACTGAGGAAGAGGCGCTGACATATTACCGCCGGGTCCGTGACGAGATCAAAGCGTTTGTTAAAACCTTACCGGATTTTCTACGTGAATATGAATAGGCAAAGAAAGGATTTAAAATGACGAAAGAAAATAATAATCGACGAACAATTGTACGTGATGCGTATGGTGAAATCGCACAATCAGGCGGTTCCTGTTGCGGTGGTTCATCCTGTTGCGGTTCATCACAACCGCGCGACATAGCCGAGGCAATAGGTTATTCTTCCGAAGAACTGAATGATCTACCGGAAGCCTCCAACATGGGATTATCCTGTGGAAACCCCAATGCAATTGCTTCTTTACGGGCAGGAGAAAACGTGCTTGATCTTGGCTGCGGCGGCGGATTTGACGTGTTTATCGCTGCTGGAAAAGTAGGATCAACCGGACATTGTATCGGAGTGGATATGACTCCCGACATGATAGACCGGGCGCGAATTAATGCTGAATCCTTCAGGGACAGGACCGGTCTTACAAATGTCCAGTTCCGGCTGGGCGAGATAGAACACCTTCCGGTTCCCGATGCAACGGTCGATGTTGTCATTTCGAATTGTGTTATCAACTTATCTGACGAAAAAGAGCAGGTGTGGGAAGAGATCGCAAGGGTACTCAAATCAGGAGGAAGAGCATGCATCTCCGATCTGGCTCTTATTCAACAGTTACCCGAACAACTCAGGCAATCTGTCGAAGCCCTGGTTGGGTGTGTTGCGGGCGCAGCATTGATTGACGAAACAAAACGGATGATTGACAGTGCCGGACTTTTTATTGAATCGATCCGGGAACACAACGAATACCTAGACTTCATGACAGAAACGCAGGACCCTCTCTATCGGCAAATAATTGAAATGTTGCCCGAAAAAACCCACATTTCCGATTATATCTCCAGTATCTCGATAGTTGCCCGAAAGAAAACCTGAAAGGATAGAAATGCAACCTGAATCATCTATCTCCAAAAAGCCGAAAAGACTGAATTTCTTTGAGAAATACCTGACTCTATTCATTTTGAGGTAGCAATCGCGACCTCGACGATGCTTTTCGGGTTATCTTCGGGTGCAGCTCTGGCAACGGTCGTAGGTGTACTCATCGAAGTTCCTGTTATGCTAATGTTGGTGAAAATATCGCTCAGGACAAGGCACTGGTTCAACCCTTCCAAATCATAACACAGGTGCGCGCCGGAGTGTCTTATTTAGGTACTGGGATTGGTTTCACGGCTCAGATCGATCAACCCAGCGCCACATCAAGGATCATCATCACTCCAAAACCGGCCATGGTTGCCATAGTTACCGTATCGATATTCTTTTCCTTCCGCTGCGATTCCGGAATCAATTCTTCCACGACAACAAAAATCATTGCCCCAGCGGCAAAGCAAAGCGCATAGGGCAGAAGTCTCTGAATATTAAGAACAAATGCTGCTCCGAGCACCCCAGCAATGGGTTCAACCAGACCGGAGGCCTGCCCCAGGAGGAAGCTCTTCGTCCGCCCCATTCCTTCTACCCTCAATGGTAGGGATACCGCAGCTCCTTCTGGAAAATTCTGGAGACCAATTCCAATTGCCAGCGCAATGGCACCGCCAAGCGTAGCTGAAGAAAGATTGGCTGCTACCGCCCCGAAAGCAACTCCAACCGCAATACCTTCAGGGATGTTATGCAACGTAATTGCCAGAACCAATAGTGTACTTCTCTGCCAAGACGTCTTTGGCCCTTCACTTTGCTCAACATTCAACCCCAGATGAAGATGTGGCAATATTCGGTCAACTATTCTCATGAAAATCCCTCCACACATAAAACCGATTATCGCTGTCACCCAAGGAATTTGACCCATCTGGTGGGCCATTTCTATTCCAGGTGCAAGCAGTGACCAGAAACTTGCTGCAATCATAACCCCGGCAGCAAATCCGAGCATGGAATCCATGAGTTTAGAGTTTACCTTCTTCGTGAAAAAAACAAGGGCCGCTCCTGCCGCAGTGACACCCCATGTAAAAAGTGTTGCAATAAGAGCCTGTGTGATTGGACTGTATTGTTGAATGAAGTTATACATCTCACCTCCTATCCCCAACGGGCCGCGGATAAGCGGCGGGCAGTATGCAGATGGAAAGCCGCGATCTCTGATGGCTCAGTGCTCCAGCGCCCCCCAATCCTTCAATAACCCTTAATGTATATATTCTTCATACATATATTCTTTAACCCGCGAAGCGTCCGCGCCATCATTTTATATACGCTTTCAACCTAAACCCCAATTCGTATATTTTGTCAACATATAATCTCTCTCGGAGTTTCCCCAATTTCTGCCCTCCATAGAAAAAAGAGCTATTCCACTTGTTGAAATAAATAACTCACTGAATAAACAGCTGCCATAGGAATAGTTAGGTATAAAGGACTGATTACACTTGTAAAGATATAATGACAGCCGGCTATATGCTTATATAACATCATGATAGGATATATTTTGTAAGATTGGGTAAATATATATTTACTTTTCACAATCATAAAACCAATTCAGTTAGGAGTTATAATGATCTCTATATAAT
The DNA here is from genome assembly GCA_964554125.1 of uncultured bacterium. Taxonomy (GTDB): domain Bacteria; phylum Krumholzibacteriota; class Krumholzibacteriia; order Krumholzibacteriales; family WJIX01; genus JAGHBT01. Next base: position 3,285 of record CAZKNG010000052.1, read on the forward strand.
CGTAACTGCAAGCAATAGTATAAGTTACTCAGTTATTAGTATATACGGTATAGATATTGCGTGTAACCCCTTTAGAGGGGTAGGTTTGGCTCATTTCGGGGAAGAGTTAGTGTTTTTTCGGGGTTGGTGCTGTCTTATGAGTCAAACGATTGCGGGGTCCGCGAAAGATGAATGATAACTCGAAGGAATCTGATAAAAAAACTACTATTCTCACAATTACCGAAATAGGAAATATTGAGAATTTCTTTCAATTCGTAAATAAGCTTTCCCCACACTCTGAACTTATTGTAATCAAAGAAAACAGAACCAGAGAAGATATTCTGAGAATCTTAAAATCAAATTGCTCATACTCTATAGAAACCGTATCTGAGATGAGCAAATTGCCGGATCAAATCAAGAGCATATCCGGTGAATCTGCAAGAAACCGAAATGCTGATAAGGATGATATAAATAACCGAAAGAAGGACGAGCTTCATGTTGATCTTTCCAGAAGGGAGAGAGAGGTTCTGTATGAACTACTTATGGGCAACAAGAACAGGGAGATCGCCCAGATCCTCGATATAACAGAGAAAACAGTAAAAAACCACCTGTTCAATGTTTACAAGAAATACAATGTGGTCAGCAGGACTCAGCTCTTCCATAAATTACTTTCTAAATGTCCCTGCATAGAAATAATCCAAAAACTTAAACCCGGCAAGAAAAAGATCAAGAAAGATCAGACCGATAAAGATCCCGTATTAACCACCTGATGGGACAAGCCGGATAAAAACCAAAACCCCTTTTCGATCGTTATTTCTCTGATTTCAAAGGTATAGGCGCGTTACCACTGACCGCTTTCAAGATATTTGTTTATTGATTCAGCGGCCTTTCGTCCCTGCCCCATAGCCAGAATCACAGTGGCCGCTCCGAGCACAATGTCCCCGCCGGCAAAAACACTCTTCTTGCTCGTTTTCATTGTTTCCTCATCCGCGATAATATTCCCCCATCTGTTAGTCTCAATATCCGGAGATGTATCAGGAATAAGGGGATTAGATGAATTTCCTATGGCAATAATGCATGTATCGATATCTATCTTAAACTCGCTTCCTTCTATTGGAATAGGTCTTCTCCTGCCCGAATCATCCGGTTCACCAAGCTCCATTTTTATACATTCGGCCTGTTTTACCCAGCCGTTCTCATCGCCTATCAATCCTACCGGGTTCTGAAGCAGAAGAAACTGCACTCCTTCAGCGTCCGCGTGTTCGACCTCTTCTACTCTGGCCGGCATTTCTTTACGCGATCTTCTATATACAAGATACACATTTTCTGCACCGAGCCTGAGAGCAGTTCTGGCAGAATCCATTGCCACGTTTCCTCCGCCAAACACAGCAACATTCTTAGATCTTGCTATCGGTGTGTCTGTTTCCGGAAATGAATAGGCCTTCATCAGATTGGCGCGCGTAAGATATTCATTGGCGGAGTACACACCATTTAGATTCTCTCCGGGAAGATTAAGAAAATTGGGCAATCCCGCTCCCGTACCGACAAAAACAGCGTCATATCCCTTATCAAGAAGTTCATCTATACTGTATATTTTCCCAATAACGCTGTTGTAGAGTATTTCAACTCCCATCTTTTTGAGGTTATCAACTTCCTTCATTACAATGCTTTTCGGCAGCCGGAACTCGGGAATACCATATATCAGGACACCTCCCGGTTTATGAAGAGCTTCAAACACTGTAACATCATGCCCCTCTCTTCTTACATCAGCGGCAACGGTAAGCCCGGCCGGGCCTGAACCGATAACGGCCACTTTCCTGCCTGTAGACTCTTTAATCTCCGGTTCTTCAGATTCCCCGTTTTCCATCTCCCAGTCAGCGACAAATCTCTCGAGTTTGCCGATCTGGACCGCCTTCTCAACCGATTTGTGGCTCTTTCCCACAACACAAAAACGCTGACACTGTTCCTCCTGAGGACAGACCCGTCCGCATATAGCAGGAAGAATATTAGTCTCTTTAATAATTCGAACAGATTCTTTAAAATTTCCCTCAGCTACAGCATTAATAAACTCGGGGATATCAATCTCTACGGGACACCCCTTGATGCAGGGTTTATTCTTACACTGAAGACATCTGGAAGCTTCCTTCACGGCAAGCTCTCTAGTGTAGCCATACGGAACTTCATCAACATTATTTATACGATCGGCAGGTTCCTGCTCCGGCATTTCCTGCGGAGGGATCTTTAACCTTTCTTTCGGACTTAAATTCTTGTCAGTCATAATTTAATCGGGGCTTCCCGGTTATAACCTCCTTATTATTTAGAAAGGAACTTGTCCATCGCCTCTTTTTCCTGTTGACTGTACATTTGTATACGATGCATCATTTCCTCAAAATCAACCTTGTGACCGTCAAATTCGGGTCCATCGACACAAACAAACTTTGTCTCGCCACCCACGGAAACACGGCAACAGCCGCACATTCCTGTTCCATCAACCATTATAGTATTCAAACTTACTATAGTTTTTATTTCATATTTCTTTGTCATTTTACTGACGAATTTCATCATAATCGGAGGACCGACCGCGACAACGAGATCAATAGAAACCCCATCGTCTATCAACTTCTGTAGCGCGTCTGTAACAAAACCTTTCTTTCCGTAAGAACCGTCATCTGTTGTCACGATAACCTTGTCACTGGCGGCTTTCATCTTATCTTCCATAATAACCAGTTCTTTAGTCCTGCCGCCGAGGATTGATATAACTCTATTGCCGGCCTTCTTCATCGCTTGTGCTATGGGATGAGCGGGTGCTATTCCAACTCCACCGCCGATTATAACCACCGTCCCGTACTTTTCTATATCGGTAGGATTTCCAAGAGGGCCGGCTAAATCCTTTATGGAATCCCCTACTTCAAGTTGAGATAAGGCTTTGGTACTCTTTCCCACAATCTGGGCTACTAAAGCTATCCATCCCTCGTCAGGATCCGCGTCAGCTATAGTAAGAGGTATCCTCTCGCCCTTTTCATCCACAATCAGTATAATGAACTGGCCCGCTTCGCGCTTTCGGGCAATCTCCGGAGCTTTAACTTTCATCCTGAAAAGATCCGAAGTGATAAATTCCTTCTCTATTATCTCATTCATAATTTATTTATCAGTCCTTTCAATAGCCTGAAACCAGATGGAATCGAATGACGTTCACAATGAATTATAATAATAACGATAGTCATATATATAAAAAACGATAAATATTTATACCATAGAAAAAGATATATATTCAAGCTATTTATAAATTTGAAACTGCAAGAGTACTAATACAACCGGTTAATTCATTTGTCGATAGATTAATTGAGCCAATGAAAGATCAATAAATTTTCTTGATTATCCTGTTTAACTCTTTCAGTGTTATCCCCAGCTTTTCAGCTGATTTCTTCTCATCTCCATCGAAATAATCAAGGGTTTTTCTAACCTCTTCGACAATCACATCATCAAGCTTTCTGATTTTAAATTCATCTTTCTTTTTTGATTGGGTAATTTTCTTTTCTTCACTTAATATCGACGGAAGTGATTCGGCAGTTATTATATTTTTTCCCTCTTTAGCGACAGCGCTCGCGACAATAGTAATTAACTCCTGGACATTGTTCGGATAACTGTAATTTTTAAGAAGATCGACACTTTCATCAGAAAACCCCTTGATATCCTTACCCGCCTCACTTGCCTCTTCACTCAGAAAATGTGATGCCAGAAGCATTATATCATCTACCCTTTCCCGAAGGGGTGGTATTCGAATAGATGTTACCATCAAATGATATATGAGATCTCTGCTGAAAGAACTTTCTTTCTCCGGAGCAAGAAGATCTTTCGTGGTGGATACAATTATTCTAACATCCGAACGCCGAATCCTCGCTGAACTCTCAAGATAATATTCATTCCTCTGAATAACCCGCTTCAGCCTCGCCTGCATCGGAAAATCAAGATATTCGATATGATTGAGAAAGAGCGTGCCTCCGTCGGCTTCTTCGAGAAACCCGGTCTTTTCCTCTCTCGTCTTACTCCAGCTTCGGGCCTGCCCGAAGAAAAAAGCGGGGAATTGCTCCTGCGTGAAATTATTTGCTTCCACCGCGACAAAGGGTTTGTTTCTACGCGGAGACGCTTTGTGAATAGCCCTGGCAAGAGTTTCCTTTCCGGTCCCGCTTTCACCCCAGATAAAAAGTGTCAGATCACTGTTCGCGAGTTTTTCAGCCTGATGAAACAATCGGATCATCTCAGGATCACTTGTTACTAAATAGTCAAAAGCGTCCCTGTTAACAAGTCCCTGGCGGCTTAACTCGCTCGGGAGTTGTTTAATACTCATATCAAGGTCACTATGCTCAAGCGCGTCATTTATTACCTCCAGCAGTTTATCATCATCAACAGGTTTGATTAGATAATCAAAAACCCCTACTTTCATTGATCTTACAGCGAGATCAACATCATTCACTCCAGTGAGAACAATCACGGGGATATTGATACCCCTATCCTTCATTTCCTTTAAAATTTCCATGCCGCTTATATTCGGCATATCCATATCGAGGAGAATCAAATCAAAAGATTTCTCAGTTAACTGGTCAATTACATTTCTTGAATCATTTTCGACCGAAGTTTCGTAGATGCCGGTTTGAGCAAGCATCACCTTAAAATAGTTTGTTACAGCAACATCATCATCCACGATAAAAATCTGTTTCATCAATCTCTCTCCTTAATGGTATTATCGGAAGAACCGGCAGGAATCTTGATAGTAAATGTTGTACCAACACCCGGTTTGCTATTTACGGAAATCTTGCCCCCATGCTCTTCAATTATTCGGTAGACAATGGCTAAGCCCAGGCCCGTACCACCTTTAGCGCGTTTTGTAGTGAAGAAAGGATCGAAAATCTGTTTCATCGTTTTTTCATTCATACCGCATCCATTATCTATTATCTGGACAACAAGATTAGAATCAGTTTTCATAGTCCTGACTAAAATTCTCCCTTTTGTATCATCAGGTATGGACTGACTCGCGTTAACTATCAGGTTGACCAATACCTGTTCTATCTTCTGGGCGTTCCCTTTGAAAGTAGGAAGATCGTCTCCAAGCTCGAGTTTTATTTCAGCTTTTTTATGTACTTCCTTGCGAACGAGCCTCGTAGTAGCTTCGATCAGCGTGTTTATCTCGACGGTGTCAACAAGCAGCCCCTCATCTTTTTTCGTAAAAGCCCTGAGGCCCTCGACAATACTCTTAATCCGTTCCGAACCGTGAGCCATATCATTTACGAGAACCATGATATGCTCTCTAAAGAAATCATAATTTAACCTCGCGATCTTAAGATCAGGATTCTTCTCGTAATATTTATCGATTAAAGGAAGCATATCTTCGAGAGACTGTTTAACAATCTTGATATTACCGCGAATGAATTGATTAGGATTATTTATTTCATGGCCGATACCGCTTACTAATTCCCCGATAGAAGCTAACTTGTCAGCTTGCTGCAGCTGCTGATCATAGGTCTTTTCAAGAGTAACATCTCTATAAAATTCCAGTATACCGTCCACTTCATGCTCATCGTTATAAACCGGCAGGGCGTGTACCTGAAGATATCTGTCGTCATCCTTTATAGTCAGTGTAACGGGCGTTTTCTCCTTCATAATCATGGCAAGGCGGCAATTTTCACACGGCTTGTCCCTCCCGAAAAAACTTGAGTAACAATAATCACCGGGCTCTATATCTTCTCTGTTTGACATTATAACTTTACGGTTTGTATCGAGAAGTACTACTTCGTCCGGGATTGCTTTGAAAATAGTCTCAAGCTGCGTTTTGGCTTTATCCCAACCCTTATTAACCCTTTCCAGGTATGAGTTTACGATGGAAAGTTTCTTCTTTTGGTCATCGAGTTCATTCGTCCGGTTCGCTACCATACCTTTAAGTTCTCTAAGTCTGGCGCGGTATTGGGCCTCTTCATTCTCCATTCTGTCGAGTCTCTGAGTCAGCTCTTTTCGTTCAAGGGCTCCGTTTAGCATCCTGGCTATTTCATCGAGCATCTTCTGCTCTTCTGCAAGCATCTTCTTTACGTCTTCATCATAACCTACACGTATTTCTCCCTTTCGTTCATTCCATACCATAAGATCAACTTTAAGGTAATTCCGTGAAGCAGGTTTGGTTCCATACTCATGTTTATCATAAACCGCGTAGACGACCACTTCTTCCGGGTACATCATTCCGGCACTCAGTATAGTGGGCAGTTTATTAAAGAATTCATCGATACTCTTTGTAACTTCTATTAACCTGGCAATATTATATAAACATGTAAGTTCTTTTATTCTTTCATTCTTTTGCCAATCCAGATCCTCGCTTAAAGAACTCGATTTATTACCAAAGAAAATAAAGACAGACCCGTCTTCAGTTTCCATACATCCCGTTTTCAAAGATATTGCGGATTCTTCCCTGCCGCGCGGTGAGAACACAGCAATTCTCCGGTCTCCCTCCCGGGCATACTCTATTGCCGTTTGGAAACTTTCCAGAGAAGAAGGGATCAGCAGTTCATCCAGCCTGCGGCCCTTTAAATGCCCGCCATCATCCGCATAATCAGCAACAATTTCTCTTCCGGCGTGAAGGATCAGCCCATCTTCATTCGTTACAATAAGATAGTCAAAAATATTTTCCAGAAAGGAATATATACTCTCAAGCCGCAACATACACCTCTGATTCAGATCTATTGAGACAAAATCTTAAATAACGAAAAGAGGTTTACCTGACTTTATAATGTTCTGAACCTACATTTACAATTTCCTGTTTATATTTTCCGTATTGAGTGAGCGGTTTCGGGATATGGGCAGCTTTCAGATCAGTCTGGATCTTTACAATCCTGCCTGGCGGCGGAAGATCCCTCTGCTGCCCGGTATTCCAGCAAAATGGAACAAGCTCATCGCCGAGGTTTTTCCTGATTATAATGCCTATCTCTCCGCTTGTATCCTCTTGCATATCCAGACCGAAATCCCGAGCCAGATCAAACAGGATTTCTCTCCCAGAGGCCCCCGCGGGCGGTTTGACCGCTTCCTTATACTCGATTAAGTTTCCTTCGAAATTACATCTGGATCCTTCGGTCTCAAGGAATGTTGAGCCGGGAAGTACTACATCTGAGAATCTTGTAGTTTCTGTTGGAGACCAATCCATAGCAGCCATAAATTCAATATTCCTGAACCAATATTCCGTTTTCTTCCATACCAGAGGATCTTCACCTATAATAAACGCGGCCTTTATCCCGCCTTCATCCAGCAGAGCGCGTAACTCTTCTCTGCTATAGGCCCCGGCCGGATTACCGCAAACGGGTTTACGGCCCGGCTCATAAGAAGGATCCGCACCCATTATATCAATTCCCGCGCCGTTGGCGCTTGAACGGGGCAGCAGCAGATCAGAGCTGATCCCTGCTTTTCTAAGCAGAATAACCAGATCGGCAAGGGCGGTCATGTCGCCGGGGGCTCTATCTTGAGGTCTTTCAGGGCAATGGATTATTACTATCCGCCCGGCGGAAGCGATCAGATCGGCGGCGCGTGTAATATCACTCAGATCAACACCGGTAAGCTCCGAAACCTTCTCGAAATCAAAATCTTCCCCCTTCATTACAATATCCGAATCCAATACGCCCTCAATCAAATCAGCTTTGAATAAACCTTTATCCTGGAGAGCCTTTATTACCCCCATCCATAATATCGTAGCTCTTCCCCTCATAGGATCCATAGCAAGAGCGGAAATCATCTGATCTGTAGGATTAAGGCTTGAATTATTCACAATCAATTTAGCGCCGTCCCCGACAGCTTTTATGATATCTGAACTTAAGATCAAATGATCGGATTCAAGCGATGTGTTATTGCAGATAACCAGGTCTGCTTCTTCGATACATTTACGATCCGAGGTTGATCCGGTATACCCGAAGATTTCATCAAGTTCCCCAGCCTTCTGCTCTTCTCCCATAAGGGAGAGAGATCCAATATTATTAGTCCCGAGTCCTTCCCTGGCAATTTTGGCCGCAAGAAATAGTTCTTCATTCGTAAGATCCGGTGAAACAAATACACCGACACTTTCAGGTCCGTACCTGCCGGCCGCTTCTTTCATGCCTGAAACAAGAACCCGCCTGGCTTCTTCCATCTCAACTTTCCTTCCCGCGTCCATTTTTCTAAGTTCCGGGCTTTTTATCCTCTCCTTCTTAACAAAAATCTCATAGCCAAACCTTCCGTACCTGCAGAGATAATCTCCCGGAACCCCCGAAGAAGTTATAAAGTAATGCTCCTGGCTTATCCTGTTTACACTGATAGGACAGGCAAGCGAGCAAAATGCGCAGTGGGATTCTTCGTCATCGGTATATAAAGCCGCGCGTCCCGGAAAAGGATATTTGATCGTCAAAGCCCCCGTCGGGCAGGATTCAACACAGTTACCGCAACTGACACAGCTCGTCTCTAATAGAGGATCATTCATTGCGGGCCTGACTTCGGTTTTAAATCCCCTGCCGGTCAATCCAAGAGCGGCAGTTGGAATAATCCTTTCGCACGTTCTGATACACCTCGCGCAAAGTACACATTTATTAGGATCGTATTCTATATAAGGGTGCCTGTCATCGATCTTGTGTTTCCTGACATACCCCTTGAATTCCTCCATATCCGCATTATATTCCTGCGCGTGGAGTCTCAACGCGCAGTCGTCATATCTCAGGCATCCGCAGGAGAGGCATCTGTCACATTCATGAGTATTATCTTCATAATCAAAACCGGTGGCAACTTCATTGAAGTTGCCGGCTCGCTGATCCACATCGATAGTATGCAGTTTGTGCCTGGGGCTTTCTGGAATATCGCCCAATTCGGTTTTACCGGGTTTTCTCCAGAACTCCTTTCTCACGCGAAAATCCTCAGAAGGAATATCACTGCCCGTAAGATACGCGTGAATAGCGGCGGCAGCTTTCCTTCCGTCGCCAATTGCGTCTATTACCACAGTAGCTCCGTCATCGGCGGCGTCTCCACCGGCAAAAAGCCCTTCTATATTTGTTTCCATCGTCTTGTTGTCAATGACGAATGTACTCCACCTCGTGGTTTCGACCTCTTCTCCCCCGACCTCATCGAGCCCGTCAAGTTCTGAGGACTGACCAATAGCAGGAACGGCAAGCTGGCAGGGAAGATCAAACTGTGATCCCTCAAGCGGTATCGGGCGTCTGCGTCCTGAATCATCAGGTTCACCCAGCTTCATCCTGATACAGCGCAGGGCACTAATTTTCCCGTCCTCTTTTACAATACCTACGGGTGAGGCAAGCTCCATCAATTCAATTCCCTCTTCAAGACAATCGTGTATCTCCAGATCGTCCGCCGGCATTTCAGCTCTCGTCCTGCGATAGAGAATAATCACCTTCTCAGCACCGAGCCTCCAGGAGGTTCTGGCAACGTCCATTGCTGTATTACCTCCGCCGACCACAACCACAGTACCCTCCAGGGGATCAGGATTATCTGCCTTATCTCTTAAAAACTCAGCTCCTCTAATTACCCCTTCAGTATCATCCTCACCTTCAACCCTCATCGGTTTACCGACCTGTGCTCCGGCACCAATGAAGACAGAATCATGCGTCTTGATCATTTCATCAAGGGTAATATCCTCTCCTATTTTTGTGTTATATTTAATTTCCGCGCCGGCTCTCAGGATGTAATCTACTTCGGCATCAAGAACTGAATCAGGCAGTCGGTACTCGGGGATTCCGTACCGGACCATTCCGCCGGAACGGGGTTGTGATTCATAAATCACGGGTTTGTGTCCCTTTCTACCTAAAAACCAGGCGGCCGTCAACCCCGCCGGGCCCGAACCCACTATCCCCACAGATTTGCCGGTGGAAGGTTCTCTCTCGGGATCCTTATCGTATATCCCCGGTATATCAGTCAGAAACCGCTTTATATTATTTATTGCTACCGGCTCATCGATATCACCGCGGCGGCACGCCAATTCACATTTGCGCACACAGACCCTCCCGCAGACAGAGGGCAAAGGGTTGGTTTCCCTTATCAGATCAACAGCCCGTTTATACTCACCCATGGCGGAGAGAGCAATGTAACCCTGCACATCGACTTCGGCGGGGCAATTCTCCCTGCAGGGAGAAACACAATCCGCGTAATGGTTAGAAAGAAGGAGTTCCAGAGCCATCTTCCTCGCGGCTGTAACACGTTCATTGCGGGTTTCTATTTCCATCCCGTCCGCCGCAACTGTAGAACAGGAAGGTACGAGATTGTTTTTCCCCTTAAGCTCTACGACACACACGAAACAGGAAGGATCAGGTTCAAGTTCAGGTGAATGACAAATGGTCGGGATATCATCAAGGTCGTTTTTTCTTACTACTTCCAGTATGGTTTCACCTGGATCAGCCTCTACTTCTTTTCCGTTGATCTTCAGTTTGATTTTTTTCATTTATCCGTTCCTCAACTCTTGTAAACAGCACCAAATTGACAGCTTGTAATACACTTGCCACATTTTACGCAGATAGAATTATCTATAACATGAGTTTCCTTCGGTTTACCGCTGATGGCGTCTACGGGACAATTTTTAGCGCAAAGTGTGCACCCGGTACACTTTTCAGGATCAATCTTGAAATCTACGAGAGGATTACAGCTGCCCGCGGGACACTTCTTATCGTTTATATGAGCCTCATATTCATCACGGTAGTACCTTATTGTCGTAAGTACAGGGTTAGGTGCCGTTTGCCCGAGCCCGCACAAACTGGACTGTTTTATCCTTTCACCCCATAGTTGAAGTTTTTCCACATCTTCCGTTTCCCCTTCTCCGTTAGTAATCCTCTTGAGTGTCTCGAGCAGCCTGAGAGTTCCGATCCTGCAGAAAGTGCATTTACCGCATGATTCGTCCTGTGTAAAATTTAAAAAGAACCTTGCCATTTCCACCATACTTGTAGAATCGTCAAGAATTACCATGCCGCCGGAACCCATAATAGCGCCGGTCGCGGGAATTGATTCAAAGTCAACGGGAGTATCCGAAAGATCAGACGGTATACATCCGCCGGAGGGACCGCCCATCTGAACAGCTTTGAATTTACCGTCCCCTTTTATCCCCCCTCCTATATTAAAAACCAGATCTTCAATTGTCGTACCCATCTCAACCTCCGCGAGTCCTCCCCGTCTCACTCTTCCAGCCAGGGCAAAAACCTTTGTGCCCCTGCTTTTTTCAGTCCCGTAACCGATATATTCGGAGGATCCGTTCAAAATTATCCACGGAACATTAGCATACGTCTCCACATTATTATTGTTGGTAGGTTTTCGCCACAGACCTTTTTGCGCCGGAAACGGCGGCCTTATCCTGGGCATTCCCCTCTTACCCTCGATTGAGGCGAACAGGGCGGTTTCTTCTCCACAGACAAAAGCCCCGGCACCCTGCTTTATTTCTATATCGAAGTCAAATCCTGAACCCAGAATATCTTTCCCCAGATATCCTTTCTGTCTTGCCGCTTCTATGGCTATCTTTAATCTGCGGATCGCAAGCGGATATTCAGCTCTGCAATAGATGAATCCGGAGGAAGCTCCAATTGCCCTTGCGCATATTATCATCCCTTCAATCACAGAATGCGGATCTCCCTCAAGAACCGACCTGTCCATAAAAGCTCCCGGATCGCCCTCATCTGCGTTACAGACAATGTACTTGACATCCCCTTCACTGGCGGCGGCGAAAGACCATTTAAGACCTGTAGGAAATCCCGCTCCACCGCGCCCTCTCAGCCCCGAATCTTTTATCTCACCTATAATATCTTCAGGTTTCATTTCAAGCAGGGCTTTGCGTACCCCCTTATAGCCGCTGGCACCCTCATATTCATCAATACTCTCAGGATCGATGTAACCGCAGTTTCTAAGCACGATTCTCTTCTGAAGCTTGAGAAACTCCGCCTCCGGGCCGCTCATCTCACCATCTGTATCTATTATACAGGCGGCATTTTCCTCTACAATACGGTCTTCTAGGATATGCTCTCTGAATATTCTCTCGGCAATCTCAGGGGTTACCCTGCTGTATAAGACCCTGCTGTCAGATTCACGGACTTCAACCAGGGGCTCGAGATAACACATCCCAATGCATCCCGTCCGGGACAGTATGAAACTCTCTTTGTTCTCCGAATCGATTTCCTCGAATTTATCATAGATTTCCTTTGCCCCGGCTGAAAGACCGCATGTGGCCATTCCTACTATAATTTTCTTCATTTAAGAACTCCCGGAATCTCATGAATAAATTGTCATCCACCCAATTCAATTTGCCCGACACCTTTAAAAATCTACTTCTGGGCGGCAAAATCCTTGTTGGAAGCTTTTTCGTTTCTCCGGTAACGGCGGATTATCTTACGAAGTGAAGCCGGCGTAAGACTGCCGTGGGTATCTTCATTTATCATAATTACCGGGGCAAGCGAACA
>CAZKNG010000053.1:0-15236 GCA_964554125.1 uncultured bacterium
AAAGAAGGAAGGCCGATGGCCGGCAGGGAGTCGGATCAGCTCATAGTACTCTGAGAGCGGGAGAGCCGTTCACGTGGGGAAGGAGCTGACAGGGATACGTAGCCTGTAAAGGAAACATGTACTGGACACCTAGGATCGGAGAATATATGCAAACCTCACTGCGGAGGATAGCGAAGGAGGTCTAATTGGCAATGATAATTACATCTGACTTGACCTTTTACGGAAGCGAGTATCCTTGAGGAGCCCGGTGCGGTAATTCCGCAAGCCTGGATCTGTGCGGGGGGCGCCGGGTAACCGGTGTCCCTACCGTGACTATGAAAAACCGGTTGACAAAGATTACCTAATAGGTAATATATTATTGTTTACAATATTGGTAATTTATATTATACTTTATTATGAAGATATCATTCAGGAAAAAGAAACTTGCAAAGATATTCAATCAAGAGAGGTTGCTTGTAAAAGAATACGGCAAAGAAAATGGAAGGGTAATTATGCGCCGAATGGACGTATTGAAAGCGGCTTTGAATCTGGAACAAGTTCCGCGAATAAAGCCTGAGAGGTTACATGAATTAAAGGGTGATAGAAAAGGTGAATTTGCTGTCGACTTGAAACATCCATTTCGACTTATACTTATTCCAGATTGTGAAGACATTCCTAGAAATAAAGACGGTGGAATTGATCTACAATCTATTACTTCAATTATTATCAAAGGCGTGGAGGATTACCATTGATGAGTAAAAATAAGACGTACAAATTTGAACCAGATTACGCAATTCACCCTGGTGAAATTCTAGAAGAAACACTTGAAGCACGTGATATACTACAACGTGAATTAGCTGATAGGTGTGGTTTAACTGCAAAAACTGTGAGTCAAATAATTAACCGGAAAGCTTCAGTTACCCCAGAAACATCATTGCAGTTTGAAAAAGTATTAGGAATTTCTGCCGACATTTGGAACAATTTAGATTCAAACTATCGTTTACACACTGCACGTACAGAAAAGGCCGTTGAAATAGAAAAACTGTCAAGTTGGCTTGATAAATTTCCAAAAGGTACATTAAGCATCTTAAAAAAGAAGCAAGTTATATCCGATCCTAAAAATATTTCAAAAACCGTAAATGAACTTCTTTCTTTCTTTAGGGTTGCCAAGCTTGATGCTTGGAATAAGTATTATGGTGACATCGCTGCTACTTTTAGAAAATCACCTGCTTATGAAAGTAATCCAGGATCTATTGCCGCCTGGTTGAGGATGGCTGAAAATATAGCTGAAGGAATTGAAACTAAATCTTTTAATAGCAAGAAATTCATGGATGCCTTATTGGATATTCGAAGATTGACTAATGAACGTCCTGAAAGTTTTCAACCTAAAATTACGAGTCTCTGCAGCGAGGCAGGTGTTTCTTTTGTGGTATTACAGGAGTTTCCAAAGACAAGATTGCATGGAGCCACTCGCTGGATAAATAAGCATAAAGCAATGCTTGCTTTAACAGTCAGATATAAATTTGAAGGTCAATTTTGGTTCTCGTTTTTTCATGAAGCTGCTCACATATTAAAACATGAAAAGACTCGAGTTTTTATTGATCATGAAAAAACACGTTTGGGTGTTTTAGAAGAAGAAGCGGACAAATTTGCTGAAGATTTTTTAATTCCGGAAAAAGAATACTTGAGATTCATTACTTTTAGAGATTTTTCTCGGGAAGCAATTTTAAAATTTTCCCAATCCATTGGTATATCACCTGGTATTGTTGTTGGTCGGTTACATCATGATAAATTAATTCATTATTCTAAACAAACAGATCTAAAAAAACGGTTTGAAATCAGAGACTAGTCAGCAGTTTTGCGGCTTCGGGCCTACGGCCCTTCGCGCAAGTGCCTCTTTTTTCGCTCGGCACCTCGCAAACGCTTTTAATGTTAGAGCGCCAAGAAGCTTGGCGCATTCTTGCCGGGTGGAAGTCCCGGCTGGGTATGGCTTAGCCAGCCGCCCATACCGAGTGTTGCGTGGAAGCTGGTAACAGTAACACGAAGGCTGACATGGATACGCAGTCTGCAAAGGAAACATGTGCCGGACACGTAGGATCGGAGAATAGATGCAAACCTCACTGCAGGGGATAGCAAAGAAGGTCGAATTGGCAATGATAATTACATCTGACTTGACCTTTTACGGAAGCGAGTATCCTTGAGGAGCCCGGTGCGGTAATTCCGCAAGCCTGGATCTGTGCGGGGGGCGCCGGGTAACCGGTGTCCCTACCGTGACTTCGAAAGGCCGGGATTATAGTATTTGTTTGGGGTTATTTTTACTCTTGACACTTATGCATCATTGATGCATACTTATACATATGAGAACTACACTGAACATAAACGATGAACTAATTAATAAAGCGGCAAGGTTAACGGGCATAAAACAGAAGACATCCCTGGTGCATCTGGGCCTGGAGGCATTAATTGCTCAGGAGAGTGCCAAAAGATTAGCGGCTCTTGGCGGCACCGAAAAGGAACTTGGCGACATACGCCGTAGAAGAACAAGTTGAAATGATCTTAGCAGATACTTCCGTTTGGGTAGACCATTTGCGCTCAGGTAATGATCAACTTGCAGATTACCTGAATGCAGGGAACATTGTATGTCATCCATATATCCTGGGTGAGCTGGCATGTGGTAATATTAAGAATAGAGATGAAATTCTAAATATGCTCAGCGCGTTGCCATCAACCAGGGTTGCAGAGCATGGTGAAGTAATGTATTTGATTTCGAAGCATAAACTTCATGGAAGGGCTATTGGTTGGATTGATGCACATTTATTATCTTCTGCACTGATGTCCAAATGTAAACTTTGGACATTGGATAAGCCGTTGAAGAAAGTAGCAAAGGATCTCAACATTTCGATATAGGTTCGGTGGCCCGGCCCATCGTATAACAGCCAATAGAGGCGGCTGAGTTTGGCACCCGGGCTGCAGGGCACCCCGGCCGCAATCCTCAGAACCGGGCGTTTCCCAGAGGTCAGAGGTTTAGCGAATGTTCTTAATAAGCAGCCTACCATACAGGATAAGTAAACATAGAATTTAAGGTCTCCGGACCTTGAAAAAACACCGGATATCTTTATAATTAATAATAGAGGATCATCTGTCCTGTAATATCAGAATAAGTAAGAGAGCAGATTGCAATTAAAGCGCCGTATAAAGATAGGGGGTATCATGAAAAATATTGCCAGATTTACCTTTTGCACCTTATTTCTGATCATTTTTTCTTCTCAGGTAGTTGCAGAAGGATCTGCAAACGATTTGCGGGGATGTTTATTTCTCTCATCAAATCCTAATTATGGAACATGTCCCACTCCTTCTCTATATCAAGTATATGACATCTATGGGATGCTGGATGTATATGACGATAGCAAGGGCGCACGGTTTCGGATAGATATTCCCCATGGGGTAATATTATCAGTCGAATACAATACTCTTATCGTCCATTCTATTGTTGGTGATTCGCTAACACAGGGCGTTGATATCTTTCTGGCGGATTGTTACAGCCCGGATTCTATCGTCAACCTCTTTCATGTAAGTATTATGAACGATACAATGGAACCGTATTATATAAGCTATGAGCCCCATAGCGAAGGAGGGTTTGGCGTGTATTCATGCGAACCGGGATGGGTGCTTTACGATGCCTGTCTGTGTGAGATCACCGTTAATGGTGAATGTTCTACGATCTTTTTTTGCGGTGGGTGTGAAGATCCGGTGCCCAGCGAATCGAAAAGCTGGGGTGCGATAAAGTCTCTTTTTGAAAAACCCTGATTATTCTCAGGCTGGCGGGGGATCCTCCAACAGCAAATTTTTTGCGGCTTTAAATTATAATTTTAAGAGAGTTGCGACATACTGAATTTGGATAAAGTCGGGGAGTGCATATATCAAATCTTTTCTGAATCTGCGCTCTGGGACCGGTCTACGGAGCGGTTCTGCCGGAATGCGGCAAAAAAAGCCCCATTCTCCTGAACCTCCGGGTATAGCCGAACCAGATAGATACCTGCCCGGAATTTTCCGGTTTTTCTCTCTGAAAGTCCCACTCTCTTCTATCAGGTTATTTAACACGCTGTCATTCGGATTTTCCCTTTAACTTTCTTATATGAAGTTCATCAAACCAGACCTGACCGCCGTTATTTTTCGGAGCCCCTATACCGGCTCTTACAACGACTTTATGAGTTTTCAGGGGAATATTAAAGACTGTTCCAGCCTGTTTCCAGTCGAAGCTTCCATCCAGCTTATAATCCTTCTGAGTCGTGGAAAAGTTGAGCATTTTAGTCATATTTTCATCCCAGCACTGAATACAGATCCATGCCGTATCTTTTAACTCTTTGCCTTTCACCCAGCAGCTTAACTCGTAGTCTTTTCCAACTTCCCAATTCATAAGATCAGTATACCAATTGTACGCCACATTCCTCTCGTCAGGATGGTTTTTATCTATCCTTATCGAGATTGACATTGAATCCCTGTATGCTGTTTCATTGTCCCAGATGAAATCCACATAGTCGCTGTATTTCTTAATCACTGTTTTGAACCACCCTTTGGGCGATTTCTGCAACTGTGAAAGTGATTCAAAGCCGCTGCTTTGAATAAAGCTCTCCTCTCCCTGTACGTCGCTTATGATCAGAGAAGAAGCGGTTAGAAGAATTAAAAGGGCCGGGGCAAATTTTCGTATAGCCGTCAATTTATACCTCCTTTATCCATTGCTCAATGAGAACAGAACAGATATTTACCGCGCCGCGCGCCCGGATGCAAGCGGTTATGATCCCGCCGAGCAGATCAAGTAGATGCACTTTATTTTCCCGTCTGATTCCCTGAAGTAAATATTACTGAATTAATCCTTATCTTTGCAACCAATTATTTATATTTTGAATGCCCAGCTTGTGAGAAGAAGTCGGGCTGGGGGCCGATGTGATAAACTTGTATTTTCGAGATAGTGTGGTTTCAGGTAAAACGACAGTTCTTAACCGGCAGCCTTATAACAGCTGCGCTGGTTTGAATTGTACGCCTGGAGATCAGAGATAAGGGGCTGTTTCAGGGTACTCCATTGGATGTTTTGCTGAACCGCTCGTATTCCCCCGTATTTACTATTTCGCGGATTCTGAAGATAGTTTCAGCAAGATCGGCAAATTTTGTGTAGAGAGGCGCTATTCCCAGCCGGATATTGTCCGGAGGCCTGAAGTCGCCTATGACGGCGGGAACATCCCCTGCGGGATGTATCAATGCCTGATTTATACGATAGCTCTCAGGATGGCGGATCGTCACATGCGATCCGCGCGCGTCCGGGTTTCTGGGTGTGCCCAGGGAAAAACCCAGAGGTTTCAGATGGGTGTCAAAAGATTCAATGATAAAAGTTGTCTGCATTCTGCTTTTGCTGCTGATTCGGTCCATTCCGGCTTCCAGGATCAGATCCAGGGACGGCTCGACCGCCGCCATGGAAAGTATATGAGGCGAGCCCACGGCCTGCTGACTTATATCGCGGGCGGGCTTGTAAGACGGGTCAAAATCAAATGGCGCCTCGTGACCGAACCATCCCCGGACCGGATTCTGAATCCTCTCCTGCAGATCTCTGCGTATATATGAAAAGGCGGGCGCTCCGGGCCCCCCGTTTAAATATTTGTATGTGCAGCCGACAGCCATATCGGCTTCAGAGTCGTTTAGCGAGAGAGCGGCGGCTCCGGCGGAGTGGCTTAAATCCCAGAGCATAAGAGAGCCGGCTTTCTTCGCAAGAGAGTTTATCTGAGGCATATCGTACTTAAAGGAGCTCTTGAAAGTAACATGGCTCAATGTGACGAGAGCGGTTTCGCTGCCGATTATTTTTGCGAGAGCCGCACTTTCTGTTGTTGTGCCTTCGGTACCCGGCGCCGTCTCGAGCTTGTGCCGGGGAAAATGAGAGTCGATAATGCCCCGTAGAATATAGATGTCGCTCGGAAAGTTCAGCGAATCTGTGACTATCGTTTTTCGTTCTTTCAGGTGTGATAACGCGCCGAATGCCAGTTTATAGAGGTTGACAGATGTTGAGTCGCCGACAAAAATCTCATCAGCTTCAGCGCCCACAATCCTGGCGATCTTTCCGGCAACGCGCCGCGGAAGGTCGAGCCATTCTTCATTCCAGCCGCGTATCAGGCGTTTGCCCCATTGCTCACTGATGAGGCGCCCGGTGATTTCCGCCGTTTTCTTCGGAAGTTTGCCCAGCGAATTACCGTCCAGATAAATAAGAGGTTCATCAGGGTGTATGAATGCCTCTCTGTATCCGGCCAGAGGATCGTTCCTGTCTAATTCGACCGCCTTTTCTCTGTAAGATTTATCTTTCACCGTGCGGCATCCTTTATTCTTTGAGAAACAGGAGGTGTTATGCGGTTTACCCATAGATTATACATAGTTCCGGAAGGATGCAGGCCGTCACCGGCGATTAGTGTTGTATCGGCTGAGGCCCGCCTGGAAATATCCGTAATATTTATAAATAATACCCCTCTCTTTGTTGTTTCCTCTTTTTTAATCCGGTTGTACTCATCTATCTCCCGCGCGATCCGGGTCCTGTCCCTGCCCGCGGCAAAGGGTGTTACTCCCCAGTCCGGTATCGAGATGACAAAGACATTTTGCGGTTTGCCGCCGGCCAGCAAAACGGCGTTGTCCAGCAGGGCCTTAAACTCCTTTCTGAACCGTTCAACGGAAAGACCCCGGTACTGATTGTTGACCCCGATAAGAAGTGAGACCAGACCGTAGGACCGGGTGATATTAGAATCGGCGAGCGCTGCATCAAGTTCACCTGTAGTCCACCCGGTTTTTGCCACTATCTCAGGTTTTTCGATCTTTACCCCGGCTGCTCGGAGAGAATCTGCCAGAATATAAGGCCAGCGCTGCCGGGCAGGTACACTTTCGCCGATGGTATAGCTGTCCCCCAGAGCGAGAAAGGTAAGGCCGTTAGAATCTATAGCGTCTTTCGAATCACACGCCGCGATGAAAAGCAAGGCGTATACGGCAAACAGAAGAACTTTCATCATAGACCCCCGTTAAATAGAAAGTAACTGTTTTTAAAAATCGCAGAATTAAAGAAATAAAACAAGATATTTCATCTGTGAAATAAAGCTCGATGCGGATTATAAAAGGGGTTTAAAGCTCCGCGTGAGACAGCGGTAAATTTTCTTCAGGAGAGAGAGGGTCCCTTGAAGGGCATCAGATCTCTTAAGGATCGACTGAGAGAACTATAATGGTTATGTCGTCACTCTGAGGTGAGTCTGAAGTAAAATCTTTTAAGTCCTCGGTAATTCCGGTGCGGATTTCCTCTGCGCCCTTGCTTTCCCCGCAGATTCTTAGAATAACGTCAGAGAGTCTTTCGCGGCCGTAGAACGATCCTTCCTCATCTCTTGCTTCTTCGACTCCGTCAGAGGTGAAAACTACCGCGTCGCCCGGCTCTAATGATATTTCGCCGCTCTTGAAAGGTTCATCCGATATCTGTTCCTCTATGATTCCAAGCGGCAGCCCGGTGATCCCGAGCGGTTCGACGCTGTTATCTTTTGCCGAGTAATGGTATATTTCAGGGTTGGCGGCGCTTGCTATATTCAGCGATTTCTTTTCGGTATCCAGAACGGCGATTCCGGCTGTTATGAACATGGTGGGGGGCATAATAGAGAGTAAGGATTTGTCGAGCCGTTTCAGGATTTCCACCGGATCGGCAACCCCCCTTACTTCATAACGTAGTATTTCGTTGAACCTCATGGCAATTGTGGCTCCCTGCATCCCTTTCCCGGATACATCGGACAGCACTATAGCCAGTTTATTATCATCGAGACCGAGGTAGTTATAGTAGTCTCCCCCCACCTCTCTTGAAGGAACACAGACGGCTGAAAATTCTACCCCGGCGATTTGTGGCGGTTTGTCCGGCAGAAGAGACATCTGCATATCGCGGGCGGCCTGAAGCTCATTCTCCATAACGTCGATTT
The DNA here is from genome assembly GCA_964554125.1 of uncultured bacterium. Lineage (GTDB taxonomy): Bacteria > Krumholzibacteriota > Krumholzibacteriia > Krumholzibacteriales > WJIX01 > JAGHBT01. Next base: position 7,956 of record CAZKNG010000053.1, read on the forward strand.
TGCGCTGTTTGATTCTCTGCAATTCCTCGAAGAGTTTAGATCTTTCAACAGCAATGCTTATGAAATCGGCAATAGTATTAAGAAGATTCATCTGATTATCGCTCATTTTGTGCCAGGACCGCCTTGCCAGATTCAGAATGCCGAGTTTTGCTCCGTTGCGTGTATAGAGAGGAATGCTGGTGTGATATTTGAGTCCTCTATTCCCTTCAGTTAACTTACCCAGGCGGCTGCAGGTGATACTGTCCACATTCACGGGGAAGGTCAGTTTGTCATTGGCGAATTTTCTCTGGCAGTTGCACGGACCTTCCATAACTTCAGGGTTTTCTTTGAGGCCCGGCGGGAGATTCTCCGCGGCAGCCAGAGTCATTTCGCCGGATTCGTCATCAAGTAGGTAGACCCATCCGGTTTCAAGTTCCAGAAGGTGAAGGGTTTCAGTGAGCCCCTTTTGAAGGGTTTCGCTGAGGTTTACTGTAGCGTTAAGCTCCCTCGCGATTGAATTGAGAACCTGAAGTTCTCTGTTTAGCTTTTTCAGAACCTCCGAGTCACTCATGTTGAGATAATTTCCGCTTCCGGTTTAAGAGATGTTCCAGATCTTTTCCGTTCCGCCCGGCAAAAGGTGCATTTGTCAATCATACACAAAAACAGAATAAAAATATACAAAAAACCCCTGCCCTGTATCATAAAATAGAGGAATATGTTTCCGAATGAGTAAAACAAATATTAATCTGTAAAGAAATCGAAGATATTGCCGAGCATACTGCTGTCAGCTTTATAGATTTCGGTATATCTGCATTTAGTGCATACGACAGTAGTGAATTTATTTGATTGAACGTCAAAAATCTTACTTAGAAATCCGCCCGTGGTGCGGATCTCTCCGGTTTCATAACGGGTGCCCCGGCATTTGGGGCAAAGGTAGTTTAAGGGCTGCATTTTATTTTCCTTTCTGCGTTTAATGCTTAATAATAAGCTTGCAAGCACGACGATTCAAGAAAGAAATACCCTGGAGTCCGGGTTGCATTCCGGTGCCGGCTTGATTAAAGGCGGCCGGGGCTGGATTGGCGGCGATATCTGTATTATCCGGAAAACCGCAAAAAAGGTATCTGCGCCCCGGAATGCAGGTAATTTCTAATGATCGTTAATATTATAACGGCTGAGAAACAAATTTTATAAGCTTCTATTATATTTTATCTTTGACTATAGAGGTAAAATTGTTGTAAATTAGATATTCTAAACCGTTAAGGGGAAAGTACGGTCTTTTAACGGATAAGGGTGTATATATGAGCTGGAATTATACGATAAAGTTAGTGATTCAAGTTTTAATAAAGTGAGGTAAAGTGAAAAAGGATTTGCGAACAAAGCTGATTATTGTGTTTCTGGTTTTTATCGGGGCGCTCTACTTTCTCTACCCTACTTTCAAGCTTGTAACTATGTCGGAGCAGGATAAAGAGAAGATGAGGGTCGAAAAGCCCGAAGAGTTTGATAAACTTATGAACAAATCTCTCAAGCTCGGGCTTGACCTTAAGGGCGGAATGCATCTCGTGCTGGAAGTTGATGACTCAAAACTGAAAGAGGAAGAGAAGAAGGATGTAGTAGACAGAGCCCTTGAAGTAATAAGAAACAGAGTGGATCAATTTGGTGTATCGGAACCGGTTATCCAGAAAGAGGGAAGAAACAGAATTATCGTTCAGCTCCCCGGCCTGCAGGACGCGGAGAGAGCGAAGAGACTGATCGGTGAGACCGCGATGCTTGAATGGCGCCTGGTGCGTGAACAGAAGGAACTGGCCGCGGTACTGAAAAGGTTCGATGAAGTGCTTGTAATGGAGCATGGGGATTCTATTGTCGAAGTGCAGCAGCAGCCGGCGGACACATTGGGAGAAATACCGGCTCTTTCCGAAGGAGTTCAGGATACTGCCGGCGCGGATTTAGAGAGCGCCCGGAGCGATGCCGACTCTTTGCTTCTCGGAGAACCTGACAGGGCCGGTCTGGGGAATATCCCCTTAGAAACAGTAAACAAGGAAAAACCTTTTACCTCACTTCTTTTTAGATTTTACAGGGACTGGGTTGTTGTAAAAGAAGATAATATAGAGCGCGTCAGAAGGCTGCTCTCCCGGCTTGAGGGGATGGGAGTGATCCCCGAAGACAGTGATTTTATGTGGTTCGATGAATGGGTGCCTCTCTCTGAAAGAGGGGGAAGAGGCAAATTTCTATTCCTCCTGGCGAATGACGAGATGGTTTCCGGAAAGAATCTGAATAACGCGACCCCGAAACCGGATCCCCAGGCCCCGCAGAAACTTCTGGTGCAATTCAATTTCAATAGAACAGGTGCCAGGCATCTGGCCTCTTTTACGGGTAATAATGTGGGGAGATTTACGGCGATAATACTTGACGGGAAAATCAAATCATATCCTGTAATAAGGAGTAAAATACCAAGCGGCCGGGGAGTTATCGAAGGGAATTTCACCGATACAGAGGCCAGGGACCTGTCAATAGTATTGAGGGCGGGAGCCTTGCCCGCTGACATGAGGATTATAGAGGAAAGATCTGTCGGGCCCAGCCTTGGGCGAGACTCTATCAGAATGGGAATAAAGGCCGCGTTACTTGGGCTGGCGGTTGTAGTTCTCTTTATATTTGTTTATTACAAAATTTCCGGTATCATCGCTTCAGCTACTTTGATATTCAACCTTCTTATAGTATTCGGGCTTCTCGCCTACCTGGGAGCTGCGCTGACACTGCCGGGGCTGGCCGGAGTTATTCTGACTATAGGAATGGCAATTGACGCAAATGTTCTCATATTTGAGAGAATACGGGAGGAATTAAACAAGAAGAAGACAGTAAGATCTTCTGTGGATGCCGGCTTCGATAAGGCTTTTACGACGATTGTGGATGCTAACCTGACTACTCTTATAACAGCTTTCGTGCTCTGGCAATTCGGAACAGGGCCTGTGAAGGGTTTTGCCACTACACTGAGCATAGGGATTCTGGGATGTATCTTTACGGCATTGGTGTTCAGCAGAATGGTTTTCGATTTTTGGACAAGAAGTGGGCGAGTGAAGAAGCTCAGTATATGATATATGAATTGAGGAGAAAGCATGAGATTTTTTGGCAAAACAGACATTAACTTTGTGGAGTTCAGGAATAAAGCTTTCATTATTTCCCTGGTCGTAATCCTGATCGGGCTGGGGTCACTTCTGATTCGCGGAGGCCCCGATCTCGGTATCGATTTTGAAGGCGGAACGCTTGTGCAGATCATGTTTGATAAAGCTGTGCCCATTAACGACCTGCGGGGTGTTGTAAGAAAAGCCGGATATGAAAATGCCAATATTCAGGAGTTTGGCCAGAATAATGAATATCTTATAAAAGTTGAAGAGATAAAAGAAGGCAGGATAGCTGCCGCCAAACTCTTAGGCGCGCTTAATAGCATCGCGCCGGAAAGCGACTGGGAGATATTGTCAATCAAGGAAATGGTCGATGACCTCAGCGGTGATGATAAAGCCGGGAATCTTATAGTGGTTAAGGGAAGAAATATTCCTCCTCTGGAAACGCTGAAAGAAGATATTAAAGAAAGCGGTGTTGGAGTAACAGCGGCAACTATGGAAACGGAAAACCGGATAGCATTTAATCTCCCCTTTCAGGGGATAGAATCCAAAGCCGCCGATAAATTAAAGGCCGAGATAAGCAAGAGCTTTCCGTCCAGAGAGATCACCGTACGGCGCACTGAAACGGTGGGTCCCAAGATAGGGGAAGAACTTAAGAAGAGAGCTTGGGCGGCTATCGTAATTTCTCTATTCGGAATACTTATATATATCAGCTGGCGGTTCGAATTCCGATTCGCCGTCGGGGCTATCATAGCATTAATTCACGATATACTGATAACACTGGGAATTTTTTCGATAACCGGCAAGGAGCTCTCTCTTGTTGTTATAGCAGCTTTTCTTACTATAGTAGGGTATTCCTTAAACGATACTATTGTTGTATTTGACAGAATCAGGGAAAATTTCAGTATTCGCAGGCGGGAATCATATAACAGAATGATAAATATTTCCATAAATGATTCTTTGAGCAGAACGATAGTTACATCATTTACAACTTTGATAGTGGTTCTTTTCCTCTTTTTTATCGGAGGTGAAGTTATTCACGATTTCGCGTTCGCTCTGCTTATAGGGGTTGTCGTCGGAACCTATTCATCCATATTCGTGGCAAGCCCGGTCCTTGTCGAATGGCAGAACAGAATTGCAAAAGCCCGGAGATCCAAGGCATAAATGTAATCAGGAATGATCTCTTTTGAGTTTTCAGGTGGAGTGTTTTGTAAGTCGTTTAATTGTTTGTACCTGGAGCCCTGTTGCGCTTGGATTATGAAAAAGAACAGAAAATTTTTTATATCTCTCTTTGGGTCTTCCTCGGCGGCTCTATAGCTTTTTTCGTTTCTTTTTTATCCCTCGGTAATACAAGCCTGCCATCTCCTCTGTGGCTGATGTTTATCCTTCTGGACGCGGGATTTATCGCGTTTATTGTTCTTCCTCACCCCGGCAAAAAACTTCTGGGAAAAGGCGGCCGGCTTAAAAGCCGGGAAAAATGGTATCCGAAAAAACTCGAAGATATTGTCGGGCCGGCCCTTCATAAGAAAAAGGGGATAAGAGAAGATGAAATAACAGCTCCGGGAGGAGCAATAGAGCCGGCTATAGTAATTTCACTATTACTTTTGATGGGATTGATATTGCTGCTCTTCCCTGCCGGCGGCGACAGGGACAGCTGGAAGCGCGAAGAGATTAGTAATCTTGGGGAAATATACACAGATGCTCAAAAGAGGTTAAAGGATATTGAATCCCGGATCACAACCGCCGCGGATAAATCAGGAAAAATAGCGGAAGATACCGGGGTTGATAAACTTACCCGTACTGAAAGGGCCCGCCTTATACGCCGGGTAGATTCGGTGGCGAGGGGGAAATATGAAGGGATAGAATCCGGGAATGAAATAGGCGTGCAGGTTTTTACAATGGACGGAGTAAGGGTTGCGTGGGGCGGAAAGCCCCGTTTTCTAGGGGAAATGCCGCATTCTTCACAGGGAACTTTCGCCGCTAAAACAAAGATCTACACTTTGCTCATAAAAGAACGGAAATATGACTGGGGAAGAGTTGTTGTAGATACTCCTGTGGAGGTGAATTATGTCAAGAAAAACAGATTTATCCGACAGAGGGGACTGGAAGAAATTCTCTCGGCCGAACATGACGCAATGATAGATTTTATGTTTCAGGTTGGAGGGGTTAGAAGGCAAGACGTTCCGGGAGATCCCGGGGAAGAAAAGGAGCCAAAGGTTTACTTTGATCCGAATGGGGAGATCGGATTCTACGGAGTCATTCGCTCAGCCGCGGGGTTTCCCTTAGCCCGGCTGCGCGTCAGAGGAAAAAGCTTCAACGAAGCTGAAAGACTCAAAAAGGAAAAAAAGGCATTGGTGGCGGGGTTGCTGCTGACATTGATAGTAACAATTCTCTCAATTTGGATTTACAGAACTTATTCAAGGAGAAAGCTTGAAAGAAGGAAGAGATTCTACTTAATGTTTAGAAGGGTTGCTCTCCTTCTGTTTTTCCTTTCTTTAATCCGCTACATTCTCCTGTCTCTGAATATGCCGAGATCGTTTCTCGGCACGAATCTCTTCGATCCCGTAATGTACATGGATGATATGGCGGGCGGGCTCTTCCGTACGACGGGAGATTTTCTGCTGACATCTCTTTTCGGTTTATTTTTTGTGTTTGGTTCTATAAAGGTCTTTCGCACATTCTATCCGGGAGTGCTGGAAAGAAAAATATTAAGTGCCGGTTCGGCAAGTCCAGTCCGAACTGCAGGCAAGATAGTCCTTCTTGCCGCTTTTCTTTTTTCAGGAACAATTGCCGCTTCTGAACTGGTATCGAGGCTTGTCAGAAACGCGAATCCAAAAATAGTAGGTCTTGATATCGGCTTTTTTGAACTTCCGGTTCTTTCTCTTCATCTCGCTCTTCTCTTTGCCGTTTCAGCGATTTTTATTGTTTTGATATTTGCCTCACGGCTGATTTTAACCTGGAAGAACGGCGGATTGAAAGAGCTCGTTCTTGTTATTGTTCTAACGGTGTCTGTTCTGGCATTTCTGCTAAATGGTAATTGGACACAGCTTATACCGGTGACCGCGATTCTTCTTATGTCTTTGAAAATTTTTCCCATGCTGAGAAAAGAAGAGATCATTACAGTGATATTTTCTTCCTTCTTTCTTGTTCTTATCTTTTCGTTACTTATATACGGGACGGCGAGAAGCGGGTATGACAGGTTGAAGAAGAGAAGAATCAGCGAGATGGTTGATGAATTCAATCATCCCGAGGATAGCTGGATAGGCACTTTTCTCCCGGATGTCTGCAGAGATATATCTAATGATAAGAATGTAAGTTCTTTAGTAGATTCAGAGGAAGAATCAGCGGCCTTTGAAATATGGACGGGGAGTAATCTCGGGAAATTCGATCTGCCGTGCCTTATTGATGTCTACAACAACGAGGGGAATAAATTCTCGACATTTTCACTGGGGATTCCGCTGGGCATCGCGCGTGATCTGCCCGGCGACAACAGATCTTTCCCGGCGCCGAGAGTAATTCAGAAGAGAGTGGAAACAAATAAAGGAGCAGCTTATTACTTCATCGGAGTTTCGCCGGTTTACAGTATTGAAGGAAGACAGGCAGGTAAGGTTGAGATAAAGATCCCCTATTTCTTCGAGAACACCGGATTACTGGCTAGAAGGGGTCCCGAGACACCCGAGATATTTCATAAGGAAGAGAAGGGGGGATTCCGCCGTAGAGTGGATGAGCCGCACAATCTGCTTGTTGCCAGAATAGAATCCGGGGCGGTCGTAGAATCTTCCAGTCCTTTCCTCTACACGGGATCCATTGTGCCCGGAAAGAGCGGAGAATGGTTTGAATTCGATGCGGGAGAGAAGAGATACCGCTGTATAATGGATCTGGACAAAGATGAGAAAGGGTATCTTGTGGGATACCAGATCCCCGGGTTAGCGGGAAGAACTATTGAGTGGGCGACTGTAGTATCACTTGAGGTTATACTTACTATCTTTTCTCTTGTCATACTTTTTGTTATCAGAAAACTGCCTGTTCTGGGAAGTGTAACGCCGGATGTGACATTCTCAGGAGCCCTCGGGTTCAAGCAGAAATTACTGCTGTCCTTTTTTATTGTTTCGATAGTTCCCGTTGTAGCAATGGGGGCGTTTTCCAACAGATTTATCAAGAAACGCTACAAAGCTGAAGCGAACCG
>CAZKNG010000054.1:0-15173 GCA_964554125.1 uncultured bacterium
ATCAGGGAATCAAAATCAACCCTCGGAATATGGCTGATGTCGGCTGTGGTAATAGAAGTAAAAAATGGTAATATCATCCTTGGATTTGACTCGAATAACCGTTTTGCGAGAGAAATGGTCAGTGAATCCAAGAACAGGCGTTATATTGAAAATCACCTGGAAAAGTTCTTTGGCAGAAAATTGACTATTGAAGTCATAGAAATCATCCATGAAAAAGAGAAAAAGAAAAAAACCGGTAAAAAAAAGGTATCAATCAAAAAGAGGAAGGATACAACATATATCGATAAATTTGTCGAAAACGAACCTATGGCAAAAAGATTGATAGAGGAATTCGACGGAGAAATTTATGGAGAAAATAATAAGAACGGGAGGACTGAAAGATGAAGGATATGGGTAAATTTCTGAAGCAGGCTCAGCAGGTTCAACAGAAAATTGCCAGAATTCAAGAAGAGTTATCGGATGAAGTCGTAGAGGCTACTGCCGGCGGCGGTATGGTGAAAGTTGCTATGAACGGCAGTCACGAAGTAGTATCGATCTCTATCGATCCGGAAGTTGTTGACCCTGAAGATATCGAAATGCTTGAAGAGCTTATTGTAGCCGCGGTAAATGAAGCGCGCAGTGAAGTTGAAGATATGATAAAGCAGAGAATGGGCTCTATTACAGGCGGAATCTCGATTCCGGGGCTGTTTTAGTTACTCGCCGATATTTATAAGGTAAAAATAGATATTCTTTTCAATTATTCTGGTTTTAAGGCAAGCTTTTTGCATAAGCATGGGAGAGAGTAATGAGTTATGAACTTCAGATTCTCAGGGCGTTGATTGACCATTTTAGAAAGATGCCCGGAATCGGAGAAAAAACAGCTCGAAGACTTGCTTTTTCGATACTGTATATGGGCACTGAGGAGGTCAAAAGTTTTGCCAAAGTATTACTGCGTGCCAAAGAAAAAGTTAGATTCTGCAAAATCTGCGGAAACCTTGCAGAAAGCGAAACCTGCCAGATCTGCGAAGACTCCTCGAGAGATGGGAGTGTCGTTTGCGTCGTTGAACGGCCGGCCGACCTTTACGTTCTTGAAAAAACGGGTAGGTTCAGGGGTCGCTACCATGTTCTGCATGGAGTCCTTTCTCCACTGGATGGAGTAGGACCTGAAGACCTTAATCTGAAGGGATTACAAAAGAGGGTTGAAAGAGAAGGGATCAAAGAGTTGATTATTGCGACTAATCCAAGTGTAGAGGGTGACACAACTGCTTTGTATATAAATGAATTGTTTAAGGACAGTGATGTTAAAATTACAAGACCAGCCAGAGGAATCCCCCTTGGTAGCACACTCGAGTTCATTGACGGCAGTACACTTTCAAAGGCTATTGAATCAAGAGAGCCGATTTAAATGCTGGTCAGGGAGTAACGGATAAATGGTAAAAGCTAACTGGAAAGTGTTTGAGAAGGATTACTGGGCCATAAATACGATTCTTGAGGAGCTCCTGGATAATTCAAATTCAAAAAGTATTTTACTCCTTGATAAAACCGGACAGCTGATATCCAGTGTTGGCCAGAAACCGCAGTTTGATCTTTATACTTTCGCTTCTCTTTGCGCGGCTGATTTCGAGGCTAACGCCCAGTTGGCAAAACTTGTCGGAGAAAAGGATTTTTCGACTTTATACCATCAGGGAAGCAATGAAAGCATGTATCTTTCCAGAGTTGAGAAGGATATTATTCTGGTTATTCTTTTTAACAAGAAAACAACCCTCGGACTTGTGAGGTTGAGATCAAGGAAAGCTCTGGAAGGATTGGGGATTGTAATTAGAAGACTTTATGACAAACTTGAATATGAGAATGAGGAGTATTCAGAGTCGGATTTCGATGAAGAATTTACAGCTGAAGCCGAGTTTGAAATAGACAGCTTGTTTTCTGATTAGGGGGCACTATTGTCGCTTATTAATTATTCATCACGAGAAATAAACGTCAAAATAGTGTATTATGGTCCCGGTCTATGCGGTAAAACGACCAATATTCAATATATATACAACAAGGTTACTCCGGAAACAAAAGGAAAACTGATTACACTCGCTACTGAAATGGACCGAACTCTTTTCTTCGATTTTCTGCCTTTAGAGCTTGGAAAGGTCAAGGGATTTAAGACAAGATTTCATCTCTATACAGTTCCCGGACAGGTTTATTATGACGCGAGCCGTAAGTTAATATTAAGGGGTGTCGACGGAATAGTTTTTGTGGCTGATTCACAATCTATGCGCTATGACGCGAATATAGAGAGTCTTTACAATTTACATGAGAATCTGGCTGAATATAATATGAAACTTGAAGATATTCCATTCACAATACAGTACAATAAAAGAGATCTCCCTGATACGATTGGTGTTGATGATCTGCAGCAGGAACTAAACCCTCGTGATTATCCATCCTATGAAGCTGTAGCGATAGAGGGTGTGGGTGTCTTTAATACTTTAAAATCGGTCGCGAAATCAGTGCTGAGAAATCTTTCATGAAAGTAAACCCAACAGAGGAACTCTCTCTTAATTAATATCCTGAAACCTCCATATTTTCACCATGCCCGCGGCATGAATGAATTATTGGACGGTTCTTTCCCTCCGGCTGCCGTCTGCGGGGAAATAATTACTCATTTCATTATCAGAACCCGGCAATTCCCCCAAGTTAAGTTGATATCAACCAATAGTGCTTGACCAATTTGACTTGTAAGAGTATTCTCCTATTCTTAAGAGGAGAAGATACCGTGAAAAAACAGATTATTACATTTTTAGGATCATTCTTTTATACCGGATTCTTCCCTGTTGCTCCGGCTACTTTTGCTACTTTTATCTGGGCTGTGTGTTATCTCCTTATCCCTTCCTTGGGATGGGTTGTCCATTTAATATCTCTTCTTGTGATGTTGCCGGTATCGATATATATATCAGATGTCATGGAAGGCTATTTCGGGCGTGATGCTTCCGTGATCGTAATTGATGAATTTGTCGGTATGCAGGTCACTTTTTTTGCAGTTACGGCGTCACCCCTTACAGTTCTGGCCGGTTTTCTGCTGTTCAGGGTTTTTGATATTGCAAAACCTTTCCCGATAAGCAGGTCACAGAAGATCAAAGGTGGGTATGGTGTTGTTGTGGATGATATTATTGCAGGTTTATATGCATATGTGGTTCTGAATATTCTAATTAAATATACCGACTTACTTTGATATGCTGTCTTAATTGAAATTCGTATGGTTTGTTTTTGTAACTGGAGGATCCAATAAAGCAGTTAAGAAGTATAGGTCTGGCCGCTGCAACTAAAAGCTTTGCTGTAGAGAAATTAACCGCAATTTTAGGCAGCAGTGTAACTGAGAAGGTTAAGATAAAGGGGGGTTACCCCGATCTGACTCTCCTTCTTTCTCAGAGAGAATACTCAGCCGCCGATATTGATATGATATGCGAAGCATTTGGAAGTTACTGTTATTCCAGGCGCGGAGAAAGTCTCGAGGAAGTTGTAGCTGATCTTCTTTGCAGAAAGAAAGCGACCCTTTCCGTGGCCGAATCTATTACAGGCGGGTTGCTTGCTTCAACCATTGTAACGGTTCCCGGAGCAAGTGAATTTTTCGTTGAAGGTTTTGTTACTTACAGTAATAAAGCGAAAACAGGCAGACTTGATGTGGACCCTCAGATTATAAAGAATTACGGCGCGGTAAGTTCCGAAGTTTGCGCTCAGATGGTTATCGGGGCTGCTTCGAAAGCCGGAGCTGACTACGCTCTGTCTACAACGGGGATTGCAGGGCCGGGCGGGAGCACACCGGGAAAGAATGTGGGATTGTGTTATATAGGGCTTCATTCGCCGGAAGGAAATAGTTATAACAAATATCAATTCAGTGGAAGTAGAGATGCGATCAGAAGAAAAGCTGTTATCTCTGCCCTTGATTTGTTAAGACTTAAATTAGCAGGATACAACAGGAGATTGGATTCATTTATGAAAACCCTGGCCGGTCAGTAGATATAAGGGGATGTAATGAGGCTGTTTTTCGGAGTAAATATTATACCGCGGCTCACTGAGCTTGTATGGAGAAGTATAGAGCAGTCACCGATTCTGGATTCTCCATGGCGCTGGATACCGTGGGGCAACTACCATATAACTCTTAAGTTTCTCGGTGAAACCGATGATAAGATCATGCCTGACCTGAAAGGAGCCGCAGAGCGCGCGGTATCTGAAATTGATTCCCCCTTTAGAATAAGGCTTGATGATTTTGGCGCTTTCCCTTCTCTTTCCAGGCCCAGAGTTGTTTTCTATTCAGTCCGGGAAGGAAAAGAGAAACTCTCTATTTTAGCACAAGCTCTGAACAGGGAAATGGCAAGTTTCGGTTTTAAAGCCGAGAGGCGCAGGTACCACGCTCATCTCACTCTCGCCAGGATAAAGAAGAAGCCCGGGCCCGCGTTAATAGAAAAACTGAAAAATATTCCGCCCCTTCCTGAAGAAGCCGGTCAGATAGTTGATTCTGTTGTTTTGTTAAGGAGTCATCTGAGTCGCTCGGGAGCTTTATACGAGAAGGTTTGCGATTTTGCTCTTTAAAATCCCCGATTATCATTGAATAAATTTTCTTTAAATGGTATAAAAATTTGTATCGGCTCTGCACCTGAAGCCGGCTAAATTGGTTTCTTCTTAAAAAGATGAAGAAGTGGGAGGGTGAAGATGGCAAAATCAAATAAGAAAGATAAGAAAAAAGGAAAGGAAAAGGCAATAGGACTTGCCGTTAATCAGATTGAGAAGCAATTCGGCCAGGGATCTATTATGCTGCTTGGTTCCGATAAGAGTGTTGTAGAGGTAAACAGTATTTCCACGGGAAGTCTGGCTCTGGATATAGCTCTGGGAGTGGGGGGAGTTCCGCGCGGCAGAATAATTGAGATATATGGGCCGGAGGGGTCCGGGAAAACAACCCTTGCGAGTTCTATTGTCGCTACCGCTCAGAGTAAGGGCGGTGTGGCGGCCTATATTGACGCTGAACACGCGCTTGACATAAATTACACAAGAAAGATAGGTGTTAATGTAGATGAGCTCCTTGTATCACAGCCGGATACAGGGGAAGAGGCTCTGGAAATTGCAGAGGTCCTGATACGGAGCGCCTCGCTGGACGTAGTAGTTATAGATTCTGTCGCGGCTCTTGTTCCTTCAGCCGAAATAGAGGGACAGATGGGGGATTCTCATGTCGGACTCCAGGCGCGTTTGATGTCACAAGCTCTCAGGAAAATTGCCGGAGCTGTGTCAAAATCAAAAACATGTGTTATATTCACGAATCAAATAAGGATGAAAATAGGTGTTATGTTTGGTAATCCGGAAACAACAAGCGGCGGTAACGCGCTGAAATTTTACAGTACTGTCCGTATGGATATCCGGCGTATAGGAAAGATAAAAGACGGTGATGTTATAATCGGGAACAACACAAGAGTAAAAGTTGTAAAGAACAAGGTTGCTCCCCCCTTCCGGCAGGCTGAGTTTGAAATTCTCTTCGACCAGGGGATAAGCAAGGAAAGCGATTTGATAGAACTGGGCGTTCAATCTGATATTGTAACGAAGATGGGAAGCTGGTATTCTTACGGTGATACCAGATTGGGTCAGGGGAAAGAAAATGCCAGAGTTTTCCTTGTAGATAACCCCGATATCAGCAATGAGATAGAAGAGAAGATTCGTGTTCATTATGGTCTCGCAGTATCTCCTGAAGGGGTAGAATCTAAAAATGAAACCGGCAAGTGATGCTCAGAAGATTGTAAATATATCACGTAAAGCCGGCGGATTAAGGATAATCGAAATTTCCTCCGGCAAGAGATTTCTGGCAGTAAAAAATCATGAGACGGAGCATCTCATGAAAACGGGGTTGGTATTGGGGGAGAAGGAGATTGATCTGCTTGAAGGAAAATTTGCCGGAGAGGCCGCTATGCGTCTCGCCAGGAATCTTCTTGCCAGACGTGAGAGGACTAAATGGGAAATTCGTGATTCTCTTTTAAGGGAGGGTATAAATAGAGAACAAATAGTTGACCGTACAATCGAGAAATTAAAAGAGCATGGTTATCTCGATGATCGCAGGTTCGCGTCTGATTTTATAAGCTACAGGATGAAGCGTCGGCCGTCCGGTCCCCACTTTCTTAAACGAAAATTACTTGCGGTGGGTGTTGATTCTCGTATTATTGAAGATGAAATCGATCTTTTCTTTAAAGACACAGAAGAGATCGACGTTGCGGTAGATCTTGTTCTCGGAAGGTTCTCGGCTGAGATAGAAAGAGATAAGCTGGTTAGGAGAGTAAACTCTTTCTTAAGGCGCCGAGGTTTCACAAGTGAAGTAATTAATACTATTTGTTCCAGGTTAGCGAGAAGAGAAATGTTGACTGGTTGAGGTGGATATGAAGAGAAAATCGGCTCATGAGATCAGACGTACATATATCGATTTTTTTGTAAATAAAAATCATACTGAAGTTCCGAGTGCTTCTCTGGCTCCCAAGAATGATCCGACTCTTCTTTTTACATCAGCCGGTATGGTTCAATTCAAGGATAGGTATATTGATACTGATGGATTGGAATACAAGAGAGCGGTAAGTGTTCAGAAATGCTTAAGAGCAGGCGATCTGGAAAACGTCGGAAAGACCCTCAGGCATCATACATTCTTCGAGATGCTCGGGAACTTCAGTTTTGGTGATTATTTCAAACGTGATGCTATTCTCTGGGCCTGGGAGTTTGTGGTCGAAGTTCTGCAGATGCCGGCTGACAGAATCTATATCAGCATTTTCAATGATGATGACGATGCTTTCAATATATGGAATAAAGAGGTTGGTATTTCTGATGACAGGATATTCAGATTGGGAAAAGAGGATAATTTCTGGGGGCCTGTCGGCGAAACGGGGATTTGCGGTCCATGTTCGGAACTTTATTATGACAGCGGCGAGAAAAATGGGTGCGGCAGAGAAGATTGTGCTCCGGGATGTGATTGCGACAGGTATATTGAATTCTGGAATCTGGTCTTCCCCGAGTACTGGCTTGAAGAATCGGGAGAGTATAAGCCGCTCGAAAAACCGGGCATAGATACCGGGTTGGGGCTTGAAAGGATGGCGACAATTCTCCAGGGTGTTGAGGATAATTTTCATACCGATCTTTTCAAACCTATAGTCGAGAAAATTATTACTATTCTGCCCTCTGACGCGGTAGGCGGGAAAGATGATAGAATGGGTGTAAACATGATTGCGGATCATGTAAGAGCTCTGACTTTCGCGCTAGCGGAAGGAATCTATCCCTCAAATGAAGGGCGGGGATATCTAATCAGGCGCGTATTAAGAAAAGCCCTTACTCGAATGTATATGTTCGGTGTCCGGAAACCATGCCTCTACAAGATTGTCGATCCGGTTGTTGAAGTAATGAAAGAAGATTACCCCGAACTTGACAGCAGGTATTCAGAAGTCAAAAAAGTGCTCCGTTCGGGGGAAGAATCTTTCTTCAGAACCCTTATTTCGGGAAGAGAGAGGTTTTTTTCCGTTATTGAACAGATTAAGGACAAGGGAGGAAAACGGTTAGATGGAGACAATGTGTTTCTTCTTTACGACACTCATGGTTTTCCTCTTGAATTAATGAAACCCCTTGCCGGTGAAGCAGGTATCGAGATTGATGAAGAGGGGTTTAATAAAGCGATGGAGAGACAGAAGATGAAAGCTCGGAAAGGCAGTTCATTCGGTGCTGCTCCCGGTGAGAAGATTCATATGGAAGAAATCACAAAGGGTGAAAGCTCGGAGTTTACCGGTTATGAAAGCCTGTCTGAAAGTGCTGTTCTCAGGAAATTCAGGGAAGTTTCCAAGGAAGCCGTAGAGAATATTGCCTGGAGTAGTAAAGAAGAGACCGCGTATGAGTTCATATTCGACAAAACACCGTTCTACGCTATTTCTGGAGGTCAGGTCGCGGACAGGGGTTGGATAAGTTTTGGTGGTACTAAGTTTGAAGTAAAAAATGTTTTCTACAGGAACAATGAAATTATTCATCTTGTAGAATCTTCTCAGACGTCGGGGGAAATTGATATAGCAGATCTGTCAAATAATCCGGCTCTCCTGGAAGTTGATCGAGAACTAAGGACCGCAACCGAGGCAAATCACACATCCACTCATCTTCTTCACGCAGCTCTGAAAGATGTATTAGGGGAACATATAGCACAAGCTGGTTCTTTCGTCTCTGAGGACAGGCTCCGTTTCGATTTTAATCATTTTGAGGCGATATCCCCGGAACAGAAAAGACGGATTGAACTTATAATTAATGCCTGGATAAGGGAATCTATTGATCTGCGAACAGAGATTATGAGTTATAAGAAGGCAGTTAAAGATGGCGCGACGGCGTTATTTGATGAGAAATACGGCAATAAAGTACGTGTGGTAAAGATTAAAGGGGTCTCAGCGGAATTATGCGGAGGAACTCATGCCGATTCCACCGGAAACATTGGACTTTTTCTCATTGTCCATCAAAGCAGTATAGCAGCCGGAGTAAGACGTATAGAAGCGGTTACAGGCAGTGCGGCACTTGAGTACGTAAGGGGTTATATTTCTGATGTGGAAGAAACCGCGGACTTGCTTAAAGCATCCAGGGACGAAATCGCTCAAAAAATCAAATTCATTATCGATGAGAACGCTAAATTAAAAAGGAGAATCAAGGAACTTCAGCGGGGGGATATCAGCAATAGAATAAATCAAATTATAGAAAGCTCTGATAAGATAGATAATGTGATTTTAGCCACCGGCAGAATAGATGTTGATGAAATTGCGGCTTTAAGAGCTCAAGCGGATCTATTTAGAAAAAATGTGGCGAGCGGTATAGCCGTTTTATCGATGTCCCCCGGCGAAAAGCTTCATTTTATAGTGGCTGTAACTGATGATCTTGTTGAAAGGGGAGTTGAGGCAAATATTATTGTCGACAGATTAAAAGATATATCCGGTGGTGGCGGCGGCGGAAGGAAACACCTTGCTCAGCTTGGTACGAAAAAAATAGGAAAAGAAAAAGATGTTTTTAAGGCCCTGGCTCCAATAGCACGGGATATTATGTCATGACTGAGAAGGGGAATTATGAATAAGTTACAGGTTAAATTTTCTCTTTTTCTTATTATTCTGCTCTCCCTGTGTATTCTCTGCCCTCTTTACGCCCAGACAGATACCGAAGATTATGGTGATAATAAGGATAGGAATGTAAAGAGTTTCCTGACGAGGGACAGGAGAGCTCAAGAGAATAGAGGTTTTCTTGCTGAATTACCTAAGTTAAGCAGGTCAGTTGACCCCGACACCTATATCCTCGGTCCGTACGACAGATTGTTGATTAGTATAACTGGAACCGAGACAAGGACCTTTGATATTATGGTCCTTCCGGAAGGGAATGTGTATCTCCCCGGCATTGGTTCTGTACGCGCGGATGGTATTTCTCTTTCCGAATTTCACACCAGGGTTTCGACAAAAGCCCTGGAGGTTTTTCATGATATTGAACTTCATTCCTTACTTCTTTCACCCAGGATATTCAAGGTCTTTGTTTCAGGTGAGGTGAATGATCCGGGTATGGTAGAGGTTAGCGCCGTTGAATGTGTAACGGAAGCGGTAAAAAAGGCCGGTGACGTAAATACCCATGGATCGAGCCGGCGCGTTAAGCTGCTTAGGGATGGAGAAGTTATAGAAGTAGACCTCTTAAAAATAATTATAGGTGGTGAACTTGGGAATAATTTATTTCTTTCAAATGGAGATGCTATACATGTACCGCCGGCACAAAGGCATGTTACTGTCCATGGACGCATAAAGAGAGGCGGGACATACGAAATATTACCGGGTGAAACGGTAAAGGATGTTATCGAGCTCGCCGGCGGAATGACCGGCGAAGCGGTGAGGGATTCGATCCTGTTGAGCCGTGTGGTTTCTGGAGACAGTGTTTCCACTTCGAGTGTTGCCAGAGAAAATTTTGATAAGAAATTAAAGGATCTTGATATAATTAATATTCTCGATAGATTCAGTACCGCCGACAGAGTTTTTGTTTTCGGCGCTGTAGAGAAAACGGGACGTTTTTACATTACTGAAGGAGAAAAATTGTCGAGTCTTCTCTCGAGGGTGGGCAGTTTCAATAACAGCGCGGATCTGAGGGCTTCCTCGATAGAGAGGAAGAACAAGGAGCACATAAGGATAGATTTAACCAAATATATGTCACATGATCTTGAGACCGATATAAGACTCAAGGATGGTGATAAGCTGTTCGTCCCCTCAGTTAACACAATAGTAGCTGTCGGCGGTGAAGTTCAGGTCCCGGGCAGCTTTGAATATCAGGGTGATCTAACCGTAGCGCATTATGTAGGCCTGGCGGGCGGGCCGACTGAGAAGGGCAGTATGAACAGGATTGAAATTTATTCTACTGACGGGTCAGTAAGAGAATCCAGCAAAGATGCCAGGCCCAATCGCGGGGATGTAATAATAGTCAGGAAATCAAAAAAACGTCTGCTGGGGGAATTTGTAGACGGTGTAATAAGATTGGGAACTGTGGTTATCTCGGTCATTGTTCTTACAAGGTAGGATATGTCATAATGCGGGACAGATTTTTTAAGCAAGTGAAATCGGAGATAGATCAACTATATCAGATACTGCGGGTTTTCCCTGAAGATCAGATTGCTGTAATTGTGAAAATGGCAGAAATTATGGCATCTTCAATTATTAAGGGCGGAGTTATTTTTACTTGTGGAAATGGAGGAAGCGCTGCTGACGCTCAGCATATTGCCGGAGAACTGGTAGGAAGATTTCGCCGTAAAAAATTAAAGGGATACAAAGCCGTGGCTCTTACGACTAACAGCTCTATTGTTACAGCTCTTGCCAACGATTATTCATATGATGAAATATTTTCCAAACAGATTGAAAGCAGAGCGCGCAAAGGTGATATACTGCTTTCTCTATCAACGAGCGGCGATTCAGCTAATACCGTTAAAGCGGCTGTAGAAGCTGATAGTATAGGTATGAATTCATTTGCTTTTGTGGGGAGTAAGAAGGGGCGGCTTGGTGAAGTTTGTCATTATTTTCTTTCTGTTCCTCATGAAGATTTCGCGAGAATTCAGGAAGTTCATATGTTAATGGGTCATATTCTGTGCGGTCTTGTTGAAGATATGGTCGTTTCTGAGAACGTGGAGTAAATTTTGTAACATCTTTTCTATAAAAATTTTATGTTGATTGAACCTGGGATATCCCATCATTATCATTGTTTATATCAACTTATCTTCTGCCGATGCCGCAATAATTTAGCTTGATTTTTTGATATTCTTGAGTATATATAATATGTGGTATTGAGTAGTATATATAGTCTTTTATTTTGATTGACCCTTTGAACACAAGATCTGATTTTAAGGAGGAGGCATGATTAAGCATTTAACTTATGTAACGGCGATTATACTGTTTTTATCTATTGCTGTTTCAGTATCTTCCGCGGGGACTACACAAAATGTATATTCCGAGGATTTTACATCCGGAGAGTACTGTGACATCGAAAATACGACGGCCTCCTGGGATTCTCTGCGCGGTGAGATCAAGTTGCCCCCTTACGAAATCAGTCTGATTGGGGGGTATAGCACTCCCGATGCTTCATGGGGAATTGAGATAGAGGGTGACAGTGCTTATGTAGCTGATGGGTTCGGCGGTGTCTTGCTTTATAATATAAGTGATCCGACAGATCTCGTATATGAAGGATACTATGAAACAGAAGGTGAAGTACACGGAGTGGATATCGGAGAAAATCGTATATTTGTAGCTGCAGGGGAGATGGGATGGGACATAATAAACAAAAAATTTATATTCGCCTCTCCCTATTCAGGTGATAAACCTGAAAGGAATATCCAGGACAGCTCATCAATTCCTCAAGCAAGCGCGTTTGATTTCATTAATCCGGAGAGACATATTCTTAGTTCCGGAGATATTCAAAGTTTTACTTTTGATATACAAAAGGCCAGGGATTCGCTTATTGTGGTAGCATCCTGGGATTCAGTAAAAGTCATAAAGTTCAAAAGCATTATGAGCAGCAATGTTCCCACTCTCATTGACGGAAAAGATACGCCGGGGGGCGCAATCGATTTTGATATTGTTGGAAACAGGATCTTTATTTCAAACCACACGGCCGGTCTTGAGATAATAGATTTTGACGACTGTATCGATGTTATCGGTAGCCTTGAAATTCCCGGATATTCATATGGTTTTGATATAGAGGGTGATTATCTGTATCTGGCTAACGATGAAGCCGGCATGAGGGTTATAGATATAAGCGATGAAGAATCTCCCCATATCGTTGCTACATTTGATACTCCAGGTTATGCTGTCAACGTTCATGTGTCGGGGAATTACGCCTACCTTTCAGATTGGGAAGAGGGTGTCCGGGTAGTTGATATCAGCGATCCTACTGTACCTGTTCTTGCCGGATCTTCCCCTCTCGAAACAACCCCTGAAGGAGCTCTTAACTGGCCCTGGGATGTAAAAATAACCGGGAATTACGCCCTGGCCGCGAATCACTCGGGCGGGATCAAGGTTCTTCAGGTAACGCCTGATTATACAATGGATTTCTACCATACTCAGTCCCTTACTGTAAACGCTACGGAAGAGGTTGTAGCAACTGTTAAACTTAATACAGTTCAGGAAGGTTCTGTAGACTGGGAGATCAGTGCTGACGGCGGTGATAGCTGGCAGAATATTAACCCAGACAATAAATGGCATAATCTTGTTTATCCCGGCAACCGGTTGATATGGCGTTCCACTCATTCCTATCCGGGAGGCATGACGACATCACCCTGCTCATTTCTTAATATTGAATGGGACAGTCAGGTTCCGGCGCTTCTGGCCAATTCCCCGGAAGTTTTATTAAAAGGATCTGCTATTCAGGTCGAGTGGTCTGTTTCCAGAATCAGCGATGAAATGAAGTTTATAGTATACCGGGGTCTTTATCCGGATGGCAATTTCCAGAAGATTTCTGTTGTAGATGCCCAGGATCGCCTGAAATACAGATTCATCGATGATCGGTGTGAAGATGGTGAAACTTATTATTATTCAGTATATGCGAGTGAAGATGATAAAGAGATATTCCTCTTTGATACAAAGCCCATTACCATTCCTCCGGCAGTTTTATCACTTCATCAGAACAGACCCAACCCGTTTAATCCCCTAACGACTATTGGATATAACCTCTCAGTCAAAAGCCATGTCGCGCTTGATATTTATGATGTTTCAGGGCGTTTAATTAAAAAGCTGGTTGATGAAGTAAAGGAAAAGGGACCTCACGAGATTATATGGGATGGAAAGGATTCAGAAGGTCATACAGTTGGGTCCGGGGTGTATTTCTATACATTGAAAGCTGAAAATGGTAAAAAGACCAGGAAAATGGTTCTTTTGAAATAGCGGGAAAGATCTTTCTGAAAGAGTATCTTATAAATCTGGTCTTTTTATCCGATGGATTCAAACCTATACAACTTAATATTAACGAATCCTTGGAACAACCGGATGAAAATATTATAGCTTCACAATCGTGGAGTTATCATAAGGGGGAAGGTTTTTATTATTAATGAAAAATATGGTTAATATAATAAGGAGTATGCGTCCTAAACAATGGACTAAAAACCTTGTCCTGTTCGCCGGTGTGGTTTTCGCGAAGGAGTTTCTACACCCCTCTTTATTTCTCAGAAGCATTCTGGGATTTATCGTTTTCTGCGGGCTTTCCGGGATGATATATATCATTAATGATATATACGACCGTAAGAAGGACAGAAAGCATCCGGCAAAGAGAAACAGACCAATTGCATCAGGTTCTCTTTCTGTGGTTCACGCGGTAATAATTTCAGTAACAGGAATAGTTGTTTTTAGTGTTTTTTCAGTGTTTCTGGGCATCGAGTTTTTCGGGTTTGCTTCAGCTTTTATTGTAATAAATTTATTATATTCTCTGTTTTTACGGGATATAGTGATAATTGATGTCCTGAGTATATCTTTCAGTTTTCTCGCAAGAGCGGGAGCCGGTGTTGCTGTACTCCATCCCGTTCTTCCATCAATTAAGTTTTCTCCCTGGCTCTGGATGTGCACCTTGTTTCTTTCCTTATTTCTTGCTGTTTGTAAAAGGCGTAATGAATATATCGTCTTAGATGAAGCCGGAGAACACAGAGGGTCGTTATCGTTTTACTCCGCCCGCTTACTCGATCAGCTTGTAGGATTAACAGCTACAGCCACTTTGCTCTCTTATTCAATATATACTGTATGGCCGGTTACCGTGTCTAAATTTGGCACAAATAATCTTGTTTTTACAATACCGTTTGTGATCTTTGGTATTATGAGATATCTATATCTTGTTTACGACCACATGAGGGGTGAGGACCCATCCGCCGTACTACTTACTGAGAAACAGTTGATGGTCGATGTTTTTCTGTGGTTTGCCGTTACTGTTATTATAATTTATTTCAGCTAAATAAGGTGAGGAGAGTATTTGAGCAGGAACGGCTTTTCTTTTGTCAGATGCGCTGCCAAAATAAATCTTTATCTTGGTGTAGTTGAAAAACGTTCTGATGGTTATCATGATATAGAGACTGTTTTCCAACCCGTATCACTCTTTGATGAAATAACTTTTGAGAGAGCAGATAAAGGTATTGAGCTCTGCGGGAGCGGTAATAATATTTGCTGGGATAGAACAAATCTCTGTTACCGTGCGGCTGAGGAACTCTTTGAGTATGTTGGTTTATCGCCCGGAGTTCGAATTAATGTAATAAAGAATATTCCTGTTGGGGCCGGGCTTGGAGGGGGAAGCAGTGATGCCGGTGCTGTGATCATGGGGCTTAACGAGTACTTTGATTTTGGCCTTACCATAATAGAGCTTATGGAAATTGCTTTAAAAATAGGAAGTGATGTGCCATTTTTTGTTTTCGGCCGTCCAGCTGTGGGAAGGGGGAGGGGGGAGCTTCTTGAAGGTATAGATGGCCTCGAGGAATGCTTCATTCTTCTTGTTCTGACCGGAATAAGAATTTCTACTAAGAAAGCCTTTAAAAATATTAGTTTATTGTTGACAAGATCTGATAGTAGATATAGACTGAACCGATTGCTTAAAGGATTAGATGAATTTCCGGAATCGGAAATAGAGACATATAACAGTTTTGAAGTACAGATTGAGGAAAACTATCCGAATATCGGAAAGAT
>CAZKNG010000055.1:0-15070 GCA_964554125.1 uncultured bacterium
CCGCGGCTATAGCCATAGTCGCCACAACACTTCCCACATAGCTTTCAAAAAGATCAGCACCCATTCCAGCTGTATCACCAACATTGTCACCCACGTTATCTGCTATAACACCGGGGTTTCTCGGATCATCTTCCGGTATACCGGCTTCTATCTTACCCACAAGATCAGCACCGACATCGGCGCTCTTTGTGTAAACACCGCCTCCTACACGCGCGAAAAGAGCTATGGAACTCGCTCCCATCGCAAAGCCGTTGATGATCTTAGGGTCTTTTGTAAACAAGAAATAAAGACCGAGTCCTACAACACCAAGAGCTGCTACCATAAGTCCCATCACGGAACCGCCGCTGAAAGATATCGCGAGCGCTCTTCCAATCCCTCCGTCTTTTGCTCCCTGACAAGCCCTCACGCTGCTCCTCGTAGCTGCTTCCATTCCGAGAAGTCCCGCGCCCATTGAACATAAAGCTCCAAACAGGAAAGCGAAAGCTGTCTGCACACTCAGTAACCACGAAAGAAGCGCGAAGACAAGTATTATAAACAATGCTATTATCTGATATTCCCTTTTGAGAAAAACAAATGCCCCGTTATGGATCTTATCGGCAATCTTCTGCATCAGTTCATTGCCCGCGGGCTTCTTTCTGACATTAAAATATGTCGCCAGCGCCATAATTATTCCAAGTCCGCCAATTACAGGAATAATCTTCGTGAGTATCGCGAAGGACTGACTATCCATTGCTACCTCCAAAAAAGTTTAAAGAATAAATGGTTTCTGATCTATCTTTCTTACATATTCCCTCTACTGCTTCAATTTCAAAACTGCTTCTTCCGCGGCCTTGAGCATCGCATCTGCTCCTACACTGCTGCCTGTTGCATTCTTCATCCAGAGGTCAGGTGTTACGCGCCCCATTACGGCCATCCTCTCAAACTCGGGCCCTATCTTTCCGGCTTCTTTCATCTTCTTTTTTATCTGGAGAGCTATCATCTGCCCTATGGGATAATCAGGTGTGTATAAGAATGAATGAATGATATGTGAATATACAGCTAATATATATTCATCCTTCATTCCGAACACGGGGGCATAGTAATTATTCCATACATCCCCTGCTATCTTCAATACAGCTTTTCTAAGTTCCGCTTTACTCGCCTGGGGATTATCGTACATCCAGTGCCAGATCCGGATATCAACAAGTGATACTCCCGCAATTTCGTAGGTCCCCCAGAAATCGTCCAAGACCTTCATCGCTTCACGCTTCTCACTTGTTTCACCTTCAACTCCGAGAAGCATCAGATCATGAGCCTGAAATGTAAACGCGAAAGCCTCTGTAAAAGCTGTGTTGGGAACTCCTTTAAGAAGCGTGTGCTCAAGATTTTTTAGAGAAAAAGTCTGCTCAACGTTATGACCCATCTCATGCACCGCTATATTAAAACCTTTATAATCCATACCGTCTTGTCCAACGCGGGTTCTCAGGTGAGCCTTGCCGGATTTCATCTCAGCGCCCCAGGCGTGCCCTGAACCCCGCGCGTTTTCCACCACGATATTATCGCCCAGATAATCGGCCCGCTCAGGGCTGAAATCCAGTTTCCTGAGCATGTTGGGAATATCCCTGTCGAATGCCTCGGCAGTCGGATACTTTTCCCCTACTATCCTGTCGAGCTCCTCTTCATTTATACCGCTCTGTGAACGAAACCCGTTATACCAGATATCAAACGGCTGGAGGGGACGGCCGAGACGTTTCCGTATAATATCCGCAACATCTT
Organism: uncultured bacterium; assembly: GCA_964554125.1. Classification (GTDB taxonomy): domain Bacteria; phylum Krumholzibacteriota; class Krumholzibacteriia; order Krumholzibacteriales; family WJIX01; genus JAGHBT01. The sequence goes on from CAZKNG010000055.1 coordinate 1,756, forward strand.
TTACGAGCGGGGAAGAAACTATATCAACCAGCATCTTCCTGGCCCGCTCTTCGGGAATCTCCCTGTTTTCATTGAAGCTCCGCTCGATATGAGTAGGCGCCGCCGGTGAATAGGGGTCGGCCTTCTTTACAGCTTTAAATGTATTCATAAGTATACGGTATCTTGTATCCGGTTCGCGGTCGTTTGTCACTTTCAAATCTTCCGGGGCAGGTCTGCCTGAATCATTTACCTCTGCCTTACTTACTTCGTTAGTGAAGGGATTCCAGTCAACATGCGGATTATCTATTACTATCTCGGGTATTGTCTGATCGACTATCCTCTCCATAACCTTCTGAATCATCTTCTGCTTTTCAAGTCCGTGTTTTTCATCTTCATAGTCTGCTTTTATCTCATCTCTTAAGTTCCAGTGCGAAAGCAATCGCATCTTTGGCGGAAATAACCTTTCCCCGTCGTTGTTTAGAAGATGGTGCATCCAGATATTATAACTCGCTATATAACTGTCAGATTCTCCTCCTGCTTCACCTATGGCGAGTTGGACCTCAGCCGGTATCCTCTTTGAAAACTTCTGGGCCAGTCTTACTTCCGCCCACTGGCGTCTTGTCCAGTCTCCTCCTTCTTCAAGTCTCTCCGGCAGAGTGGTAAGCGGAAAATTAAGAAGGGCGACAAAGGCGAGTTTGTTCTTGAAAAAGTCCTCCTTGATATGAGAGGCGGGACTGTAACCCGCGAAGATACGGTCGAATGGATAAAGAGTTCCCAAAGCCAGGTCGGCCTGGGCCCTGAGAGCCAGAGTAATCTGATTCATGTGGCCCTCTATCTGTTCAAAAAGAACTTCAAATCGCTCAAACATTGCGTCGCGCATCGCGGGTTTGCCGGCATAGTTATCAAGAACAAATTTTTCGAACAGATCAGAATTGCCGTCCTCCTCTCTCCAGAACCTGCTTACCTGATCGAGCCCTCTTTTTATCTCGTCTGTCTGTTCTTCCCCATACTTCGATACAAGTTTATCTTCAAGTTTCATCACACTCCCCTTCATCCAGGACGGCTGAAGATTGTCCCCGCCTCCGCTGCAGGAATAAAGCATAACCATAGCGGCGCACATAACCATTGTTAATCTTTTAAAGCCTGTTTTCACTTTCCGCCTCCTCCTTGGGTTAAATTTCTGTTATATTTACATAGAAGCATCTACTTTTCCAGAACAATTTATACGATAATATAAAATGATCTTTAACCACAAGAATTTCATCAGTGTAAACAGGAATTGTAAGTGTTTTTTCAGATTCTATATATTGATCCCTTTCAAAACAATATCCCCTTCACTTACACCAATATCCTCGGCAATGACAAAACATTTCAATTTCAGCATAAAGAATATAAGTCTATCTTCTTCAGAAAGACCCTCATAGTTTCCCTGACCCTTGCTGATAATAAGATCTGCTTCTCTGTATATCTCCATAAATTCATCACTGCAGGTATCAATAACAGTCCCTGGAGCGGGGGTCCCTGAAGACTCTATACGTGCAACCCTGTCAATACCCGCCTGCAGGGCATCACTGATGGTCGCGTCGTTTATAACAGGAACTTCTCTAACAACGTAAATTAACGGCTTATTTATTTCCTCTATCAAGACCCTGTCAAAAACAGCTTCACCGGCATTATCACCAATATAGAGGATTTTATCACTTTTATTTAAATAATGCCTGAACTTATCATAATCGAATATCGCGAAATCCTTCTTCAATACCGTTTCTATTTCCTCTTCGATATTAAATTCTCTATCCGGACCGAAATCTATTACATTGCCCGCTATGGCTATCCTTATTGCGGTAAGGAGACTGTCTTCGGCGTTTCCCACTTCTCTCTTTAGCATAGGGTACAAATCAAGGGATTTTGAAATATTATTCCTTTTTATTTCTTTGTATGGATCATATTGTCCTGTAATCTCTCTTACCTTTTCATAGATAAGCATCCCTATTTCAGGCGGTGTTTTATCAGCAGAAACCCCTTTCATCACAGTTCCCACTTCATCAAGAAGGTTCTTCAATTTCTTCTCATCCAGTCCGGCCATGCGTCCCGCTCTAAGGGCCTGACTAAAGAAACAGGGGATACAATCAAGGTATGTTCTCATTACTCAACCCGCTACTTTCTTGTTATCGTACCTGATGTTATAAAAGAATTCTGCTTCATCTTAACGCACTTTCCCTCAACAATGCCTATTAAGTTACCACATCTGCATTTTATTTTATTTCCCTCTATTACACTGTAATCTCTGATGATCCTCTCTTTCCAGCATCGGAGCAGCCTGCCTTTGCCTATCTTCTTATATTTGAAAATTTTAGCATTACATTCGGAGCATTTTACCGTCAGCATATTTATTCCACTGGTTAATAATTGCCGGAACAGGATCAACAAAAGATTATAGAATAATTATTCTTATCTTCTATTTTTAAAAACAGCGGATCCGTTTTTACTTCTTTGCGGGAAACCGATCAGGAACACGTATCAAAAAAATTATATGCAAAAAATCATTAAAATTAATCTGTTACCGAAATTTTTTTAGTAATACAAACAGTGACCTGAGCATCAAACTCAGCATATCCTCGGCAGATTTTCTCCTCTCGGCATATCAACAATGCGCTTACCTCCCATTGTTGTTCGAAGGACAACAGTCTCCGGATGTTCAGAGACCACACTTCCTATCAGAACGGACTCCCTTCCAAATTCATTATCACGGCAAATTTTCAGAACCTCATCCGCTGAATCTTCAGAACAGACTATCACCGCCTTTCCCTCATTAGCTATGTTAAGGGGATCGAACCCGAGCAGATCGCAAGCGGCTTTGACCTCCCTCTTTACCTTTATCTTAACTTCTTCTATCTCTATACCTGCCTTTGATGCTCCAGCGATATCGCAAAGTGCCGCCGCAAGCCCGCCGCGGGTTGGATCTCTCAGGCTTTTTATTCCCGGTACTGACGTAAGCAGCTCTTCAACCAGGGTATTAAGAGCCGCTACATCACTCTTAAGACCGGATTCAAGTTCAAGTTCTTCACGCTCATTGATTATCGTAACACCGTGATCTCCAATTGTCCCCGTAACGACAACCAGATCGCCGGGAGCCGCATTCGATACACTCGTATCGCAGCCTTCGTATCTTCGGCCGACAGCTGCCGTATTGATAAAAAGCCCTCCGCCGGCTCTTCCGTGTTCTACCACTTTTGTGTCTCCGGTAACTACAAGCACACCAGCCTCCCGTGCGGCTGACGCAACAGATGCAATTACTCTCTCTAACAATTCGAATTCAAGTCCCTCTTCGAGAATTAACGAAAGGCTCATATAGAGTGGTTTCGCGCCCTCCATGGCAATATCGTTTACCGTACCGCATACCGCGATTTTGCCGATATCCCCTCCGGGAAAGAAAATCGGATCGATAACATAAGAATCGGTGGTAAAAGCGATCCCGGTGCCGTCAAGATCGAGAAGCGCGCTGTCACCAAGTTGATCCAGCGCGGGGTTTCCTAAATACTCGCGCGCAATATCTATTATTTCCTTAGTAGCGGTGCCTCCGCCGCCGTGAGCTGAAGTTATTATCTTTCTATTCATATAGTTACTCTCTGCCTCTTTTCTCAATCTGCCGGGCTGAATTCAGTGAATATCACTAAACAATATCATAATCATTCATCTATCCTCGAATACCTGTAATAGGCGGCGCATGTCCCCTCACTGGAGACCATACAGGGACCTATCGGATTATCCGGAGTGCACTCCTTTTTGAACAACCCGCACTCTGAGGGGGTAATAACGGCGCGTAATACGTCACCGCATCGGCACCCGGTGTCACGCTTAACTTCGTTTACCCTTATGTCGGGAAATTTTAATTCAGCGTCGTACCCCTTATAAGAGGATCTGACAGACAACCCGCTCGACGGTATTACTCCCATACCTCGCCACGGTACGTCACAGGGCTCAAAGACATCATTTACGCAATCCTGTGCCAGTTTGTTACCCTCGGTGGTTACACTTCTTGTATACTGGATCTCAACAGAAGCTTCGCCGGAGATTATCTGATTCAGGAGCATATCTATAGATAATAGAATATCTTCAGGTTCGAAACCGGCAATCACGCACGGCGCGTGATACTCACGGCACAGGGGCTGATATATTTCAGCCCCTGTTATAACGCTTACATGTCCCGGACATAGAAATCCGTCAACCCGCACATCATCAGAGTCGCACAAGGCCCGCATGGCCGGCATAATAGTTTTGTGCGCGCACAGGACTGAATAATTCGGAATCTTCTGCGAAAAAGCGTTCTGTATCGTCCAGGCTACAAGCGGTGTCGTCGTCTCAAATCCAACTCCGAGAAAAACAACTTCCCTGCCGGGATTCTTCCTTGCTGCCACAAGAGCCTGCTGGGGCGAATATATAACGCGAATATCTTTTCCTCTTGCTTTAGCAAGTGAGAGACTGCCTCTGCTCCCCGGTACGCGCATCATGTCTCCGAAGGTAGTAATTATTCTATTTTCAGTCATTGCCAGCTCTATGGCATGATCTATATATCTGTCCGATGTGACACATACGGGACAGCCCGGCCCGGAAAGAAGACGCACCTGCTGAGGAAGACGAGTTCTGATCCCGCTTCTGAATGCAGCCATAGTATGAGTACCGCATACCTCCATCAGGTTAACTTTCCTGCCGATCCTGTCCGATTTATTCGATATTGATTCAATCAGTTTGTCAACATTCATTCTGAACTATTTTCCCGTCTCTGAATTATTTCGTTATATTCCTTTACATCATCGGTTGACCATTTCTGTATAGCAAATCCCGCGTGCAGGAGGATATAATCTCCGACTTGAGGTTCTTCTATCATAGCGACATTCGCTTCACGCCGCACTCCTCCCGCGTCAACCACGGCAGTATAACGGTCCTTTGATAAAGAAACTATCTTCACTGGTACCGCGAGACACATATTCTACATCCTTTATTAAAACAACCTGCTACTGCATCGCTATTTCTGACCGGAAAATTAAATCCTCAGCTTGACAATCCGCCGAAATCAAGCGGCCAAAGATTTTGCGTTAGCTCTTTTACAAAATATGAATAATATAATGCCGGGAAACAACTTAATTTTTAATTAACTCCTGATATTGTAACGCGCGAGGGCAACTACCGCCTGGCCATAAGCTATACATGCGTCGTTAGGCGGCAATTTTCTGTGAAAATATACATTAAAGCCTCTTGCATTTAACAACTTGCGCAGTCTGCTCAGAATTATGCTGTTTTGAAACACACCACCTGAAAGTACTACATCCCTGATACCCGAATCAGCGCTTATTTTTTCACACATAGCCGCAACACCTTCAACGATTGTATTATGAAAACGGGCCGATATCAAAGAAGCTCCGCGCCCTGTTTCTACATCACCTATAATTGAAGCAATCATCTCTGAAAAATCCAGAATCAGATTTTCATCTCCCGGGGCAGTAATCTCAAATGAATAGGCGCTTTCTTCTTTGAGATCGCAAATATTCTGGAATCTCTGTGGAGCCTGCCCGTCATAGGAAGGATTAGTGCATATTCCGGAAATGGCCGCCGCGGCGTCGAATAATCTTCCGCAGCTCGACGTAAGAGGTGAATTAAGACCTTTTTCTATAGCCTGAAGCATCGCGGCGGCGTTTCGTTTACCGATTCTATCGGTTATAAACGCTGGAAGCTTATCCGCTTTCATTCCTGAATTACTCCCGGCATAACTTAAGGCCATACGGAGCGGTTCTCTCACCGCCGCATCTCCGCCCGGCATTGGATACTGCTTAAAGTGCCCCACCCGTCTGTACTCACTTAAGTCCGCTATTAAAAATTCTCCCCCCCAGACCGTCTTATCAGGACCATAGCCGGTGCCGTCAAGAGCAACTCCAATCACATTTCCGGCAAGCTCGTTTTCAGCCATACACGCCGCTATATGAGCGTGATGATGCTGCACGGCGTACCGCTCACTTACAACGGCATTTTTCCCAAACCCGGTAGTATGATACCCGGGATGTATATCATAGGCGGCGATTTCCGGTTTAATATTGAATAGTGAACGCATATCTTTTACTGCTTCTGCATAAAAACCATATACTTCATAGGATGACAGATCACCTATATGCTGAGTAAGATAAGCCTTATCGCCCCGCGTAAGACAGGCTGTCACTTTCTGCTCCGCTCCGCATCCCAAAGTCGGCGGACCATCAAAGGGCAAAGGGATTGGATCGGGCACGAATCCTCTGCTTCTGCGGAAGAACAGGGGCTGCCGGTCAACGAATGTAAGCACCGAGTCATCACAACGTCGTACGATCGGCCGGTTATGCACGAGGGCGGCGTCGGCGACAGAACCGAGAATCTGTTTTATTTCATCTTCATCTGTAGCTATCGGTTCATCATTCATATTCGCGCTTGTCATTACAAGCGGAACCCTTACACTTTCAAGGAGAAGGTGGTGCAGCGGGGTATATGCCAGCATAACACCGAGATCTTTCGTATCGTGTGAAACCTTCCCTGTTATTCTCTCAACCTCTTTCCTGGCGCATACGACGATTGGTCTGGAAACAGAAAGCAGGGCTTCCTTCATTTCAGATGTACACCTGCAATGCTCCTCTACCTGCTCGATAGAAGAGCACATGACGGCGAAAGCTTTATCGGGGCGTTTTTTCCTGCCTCTCAAACGTTCTACCGCTCCGGCATCGAGAGCGTTACAGCTCAGGTGATATCCGCCGAGCCCCTTTACCGCGACTATCTTCCCCTTCTTAAGCAGCTTAGACGCTACGGTTACCGGATCACCGAAATACTCTCTCCCCTCCGGATCAATACACCTTATAACGGGTCCGCACTCAGGGCACGCGTTGGGCTGAGCTTCGAAACGACGGTCGAGAGGGTCGTAGTATTCGCGTTCGCACTCTCCGCATAGTGGAAACTCAGCCATGCTCGTTCGTTCTCTATCGTAGGGAAGCGACCTTACAATTGTGAAGCGGGGCCCGCAGTCTGTACAGTTTATGAAAGGATACCTGTACCTTCTGTCATTGGGATCAAAAAGTTCACGGAGGCAAGCACTGCAGGTGGCAAGATCCGGAGGAATGCACGCTTCTGAAACACCATCGCTCGCGCTTTCCCTGATCTTGAAAATCTCTTCATTCTTTACTGGAATACTCTTGATATCTATATTGTCTATTCTGGCCACGGGCGGAGGTTTGCGGCGCAGTTCTTCAAAGAAGAGATCAATATTGCCGCCTTCACCTTCGAGCTCGATATTCAAACCGCCGGGTGTATTGCGAACAAACCCGGAAAGTCCAAATTTAACAGCGATTGTATAGACACGGGGGCGGAATCCCACTCCCTGTATCCGTCCTTTAACTACTGCCAGAACTCTTTTTAGCATTTTCAAGCTGCTCCTGAACCCACGCAATCCAGTTATCGACACCTTCGCCTGTGAGCGAAGCAAGCTTGAATATTGGTAAACGCGGGTTTACCTTTTTAATGTTAGAGATACACTTTTCAATATCAAAATCAAGATGCCGGAGAAGATCGATCTTGCTCACAACCGCGCACCTGGCTTCCTGAAACAGCAGAGGATACTTAACAGGTTTATCCTCTCCCTCAGTTACGCTGAGTACGGCCACCTTCGCGTCCTCACCTATATCAAACTCGGCGGGGCATACAAGATTGCCGACATTTTCTACAATGATCATGTCGGTTTTCTCCAGATCCAGATCAGAGATAGCGTTGTGTACAAGCTTTGCCTCAAGATGGCAGGCTCCGCCCGAGATTAATTGAGAGACTTCTATATCAAGAGCTTTCAGCCTGACCGCGTCATTTGTAGTTTCCACATCTCCTTCAAGTACGGCAAAATTGGATACATCCCCCAGTTTCTTTATCATAGATTCAAGAAGGGCTGTCTTTCCGCATCCGGGAGAACCTATCATATTGATCATAGAGATACCATTTTCACGCCTTATCTTACGTATATTGCCAGCCCATTTGTCATTTTCTCCCATTAAGTCCTTGTATATCTTAATCTCACCGTTACTCATAATATTATCTGACCTCCAATTTCTCCAAAGTAAGCTCTTTTCCCTGAAGCATTATGACATCTATGCTGAAACATTCCGGGCAATAGGCCATTATGGTATCTGTTTGGCCCTTCCAGCCGCACGCATTGCATTTAATTATTACAGGGAGAACCGTAATGTCAAGTTCTGAACCTGCAGCGATTGTATTTTTTGTCAGAACCCCGTAGGCAAACTGCATCTGCTCAGAGACAATCTGCCGCATAGCACCCACATTTATTTTCGTTGACAAAAGTGAACCTCGAGGCAGATCGTGCTTTTTCATCTGCTCAAGTACAGTATCGACAATCGATTTGCATAAACTTAGTTCATGCATCAGCATCCTCTATTTTCCTGATCACCGATAAAATCATTTCATTAATAAACCCGGCATACTCATCTAATTTCTCTTCAAGAAGAGGTGACAACCGGTCACCGGGGGCTACTTCAACCGGTTCAATTCCAAAAAAATAAAGCCATTTCGGCATAGCCCCGGTATGTTCCATCAAACGGACCGCCTGAATCAGATCTCCTTCGTGAAGGGAAAGCCCCGTTGTGATCTTTCTTGACTCTGCCTCTCCGGGGGTGAACATACGGATAACACCCGGGTCCTCTCCCATGTAGGCACAGTCTACCAGAACGGCAATATTCTTTGAAGAAACGAGGTGAATTATATTGAAAGAAGAGGCGCCGACTTCATCTATTTCGAAACCTGTAGGGTAGTTCCCGCTCTTCCTCATCTCCTGCACGACACGCACTCCAACACCCTCATCAAGCATCGTAGTATTGCCAACTCCAACTATGATGGAGCCGGAGCTGTTTTCAGATTCCCTTCTAGTCTCCATAATTCACGGGTTGTTTATGCTGTTCGTTAATCCTCTGCATTATCTATACAAATTCAACATCCAGATAATGAGTAGAACAGGAAATACATGGATCATACGCGCGAACAAGCATCTCAAGCCCGAGACGAATTTCATCTTCACTCTTATCAGCGCTGATAAACTGCGGCACAAGCTCTTCGAAATCTTTCTGTATATTTCCGTGGTTCTGGTTAGTCGGAATACAGATATTGGCTCCGGTGCAGATACCATTATCATCGAACTTGTACCTGTGAAAGAGAATTCCGCGAGGCGCTTCTACACATCCTACTCCCTCACAAGCCTTCGTCTCAACTTCAGGAGGTTTACTCGCTTCAGGGTCAAGCCCGTCTTCAAGCAACTCGTCAATGAGTTTAAGGGAATGTTCAACAACTTGAACTACTTCAACAATCTGAGCTACATTATTAAAGTAAGGGTTACAGCATCCCTTCTTAAGCCCGAACATATCGGCTATGCTCTTTGCGAGCGGAAGAAGCTGATCGGCGTTGTTATTAAATCGAGCCAGCGCGCCTACGGCAAAAGAATCTCTATGCCATTTAGTCCATTTTGCCGTGCTCTGCGTTGATACATATTCATTGGCGACCGATTCGAAGTCGTGTATGTCGACCGTCTTGTCAACATCGGTGCTGAAGATATCTCCGTCATAGAATGTGTAATGATCGGGATTTGTTATACTGATATATTCAGTATCCCTCTCAAAAGCGGGAAGTTTGTCAGCGAGACCAAGCACCGCTTCAGCTATCACTTTGAGCTTTGGAACCGAATCTTCAAGTTTCTTCTTCAGATCTTTAAGCTGACTCTCGGTAGGTATACGTGAAAAACCTCCAACTTTAACGGCTACAGGGTGAGTCCTTCTTCCGCCTATAAGGCTCATCATTTCATTGCCAAGGCGGTGTGCCGCTATAATTGTTTTTACAAGATCGGGATGAGAAGACACAAGCGGTACAACTGACTTTACGCCCAGCAAATCAGGAGCAACCAGATAACCTACGTGCAAAACATGGCTCTCTATCTGTTCAGCATAATTAAGAAGTATCCTGAGTTTGCGAGTCTGCTCAGTCACTTTGACATCAAGAGCGTCTTCAACGGCTTTAAGAGCTGCGAGTGAATGAGACGCCGAGCAAATACCGCATATCCTGCTTACAATCGTCTGGATATCATCATAATTGCTGCCTCGCACCATAGCTTCAAAAAATCTGGGCGCTTCCGGTACCTGCCACTCTACTTTTTCAATGCTTCCATCGTCGGCTTTTACCACAATGTTCCCATGTCCTTCAACACGGGTAACATGTTTTACATTAATATCAACTGCTTTACTCATATTGTATTCTCCTGTTGACTACCAAATAATTTCATTTTGCTCTTCAAGTCATCAACCGTCAGACCATATTCATCAAGCACATCTTTCGCGGCATTTACATTCGGATCTTCCACCCATCCCCTGCACCCGAAACAAGCCGCGCTTTCTGTGGGACATTTCGCGCCGCAGCCCGCAAGAGTGATTGGGCCGAGACATAATTCGCCGTATTCAAATCTGCAGATATTGCCCTTCTTCTTACATTCAACGCACACTGAATAGGTGGGAAGGTCCGGTTCTTTACCTATAGCCAGACATCTCACAATATAAGCAAATTCATCGACATCTATCGGGCAGCCCGGGACATTATAGTCCACCTTAACTACCTCACAGGCAGCTTTTGTCTTGCTGGTATTTAGATGCGGCATATTGGCGTCATCTTTATATACAAATTTCTTAACATCATCAAGGTCAAAATTGTTCTTGAGTTTATTTATCCCGCCTGTTACAGCACAGGCACCTAAAGCTACAAGAACCTTTGACTTCTCGCGAATCGAGCGCAGCCGTTCTTCGTCTTCAACCCGTGTTATAGAACCTTCGACAATAGCAATGTCGAACTGTTCGCTTTGTTCGCTCATAGCTTCCCGCCACTCTACCGGATTTATAACAGAGAGAAGATCGATAATCTCCTCTTCCATATCGACGATCTGCAGCTGACAACCTTCACAGCAGGCAAAATCAAATATTGCAACTCTCGGTTTACTCATTAAATTGCCCCCTTTTCATCTTCGATATCAGAGTACTTGAACACGGGACCATCCTGGCAGACATAATAGCCGTTTATCTGACAATGCCCGCATAGACCAACCCCGCATTTCATGCGGCGTTCAAGCGATACGTATATATCATCGTGTGAGAAACCCAGCTTTTCAAGTTCAATCAATACAAATTTGTACATTACCGGGGGTCCGCAAACTATCACTTTAGTGTTACTGATATCGTGATCTACTTTTGGAATACAGGTTGTAATAAGACCGACATTACCGGCCCATGATTCATCTCCTTTATCAACCGTCTCCATAAAGCAATCAATTTTGTCATCTTCCTTCCATTCAGCAAGCTCATCTACGAAGAGTCTTTCCGACGGTGATTTAGCACCAAACAGAATGCTTATCGAGCCATAATCATTACTGTTGTCAAGAACATACTGAATGGCGGAACGTACAGGAACAAGTCCGATACCGCCGCAGATAAACAACAGATCCTTCCCCTTCATATCCTCTTCAACCGGGAAGCCTTTTCCAAAGGGACCTCGTATACCAACCTTGTCCCCCTTGCTGAGCTGATGCATCCCGTTAGAGACATTCCCCACGTTACGGACAACCATCTCGAATGTATCCGAACGTGTTGATGACGATGAAATAGAAATAGGCGCTTCTCCTATTCCCGGAATGGAGACCTCAGCAAATTGTCCCGGCTTATGCCCCAGGGGCTCACCCGAGTCGAGTTTAAATTCGAAAAACCGCTCTGTTTCGGTCATCTCTTCAGAGCGAAGAGTTGTTGCCTGCAGTGGCACATACATATCTTCTGCCATTATTTTTCCTCCGCAAGTCTATTCATTACTTCAACAGGATTAGCTATTTTTGCTACACAAGCGTTAATACATCTTCCGCATCCTATACATGCTATTTCACCATCAAGCTTTTCCGGTACATAAGCGCCCTTTCTATAATATCTATGGCGGTACCGTTCTGCTTTATCGGCCCTGAAATTGTGAGGACCGGCGACTGTGGCAAAATTCGTTAACATACATCCATCCCAAGTGCGAGTGCGCTTGCCGCTCTTCATATCCCAATTCACATCTTCCTGCACATCGAAACAGTAACAGGTGGGACATACGAGATTGCATGAACCGCATGAAAAACACTTTTCCGATTTCTCTTCCCATAGGGGGCTGTCGACCGATTTCTTCAACAATTCCGGCCATTCAGAGGGCTCCACTTTGAGCTCATGCTTGCGCAGCTTTTTCTTGTTTTCTTCCCAGACCTTTGCCCTTGACTGAATATCCTTGTCGTCAGCGTCTTTTGCTCCGGAAAGAGAAGCAATGAGCTGTTCACCCTTCTCGGTAGCCGCGTCTATGAGATACTCGTCATCACCTATTCTGGTAACTAGTACATCGAACCCTTCTCCGACTGTCGCTGTTCCCATATATCCGGCGAAGACATCCTCGGAAGGTGTCTGGACATCAACGGCAACGATTGTCGCGTTGTTTCTGCGGGTCATATAATGTTCATCCCTGTTAGGCTGTGAAAAGATAGTATCCATCTGATTGATGGCAACGACATCGTATGGATGAACCCCCAATACTACAAAAGCTTCATTCTCTATCTCGCTTTCGTATTTCGCGTCTTCGCGATTGAATGAAGCGATCGATTCAACTGCCGGCAGGAAAAGAAATTTCGGTGAACGAATTGTAACGTCATAGTCCAGCTTCAGCTGGGAGGCGTTTTCGAGAATACCGTAATCAAACTTATCCTGCTTCGACTTTACGCCATACGTCTTATGCCCCTGAATAACACTATCTACCCAATTTTCCAATTCCGATTGAGAGACTGCTTTTTTACTCAAGGCCCATCTCCTTTTCTGGTTATCTAAGTACTTCCATATTAGAGTTATTAATATGAAAAAATGATAATAATGTCAACTTTAATCGTTAGTTTATAGTGTCGCTTCAAGTTCAGAAAAAACAGAAACCTTCAGTCTCCGCAAGCAGAACAACACTTGCTTCGGCTACTTTTGGCCGACAGCCACTTCTCGATCGGCTCTCCGGCAACTTAAATACGATTCAACTCAAGGGGATAGTTAAAGGAATGCAGAAGGACTCATTAGCTTCTTCTTAAGAACGCTATCTATACCCGGTTCTTTCAGAGAACGATTGAGCTTCTGAGCTGCTTCTTCCAAAACCGCTTCGGTGGTGTCACAGCGGTCAAATATCTTCTCGTGCTCGTCTGCGAGGCGCTGCCAAAGAGTTTTTATGGAGAAGTCAATAAGGAAGAGTT
>CAZKNG010000056.1:0-14653 GCA_964554125.1 uncultured bacterium
TTCTCTCTATTTCATCTGTGATCATCCTGGTGATTCTGGCGTTAACTGTTGGAGTGCTCTTTATGCACACCGGTTTTTTCGCGGATAGAGCGGCTAGTGTTCTGGGCAGTTACTATTTACATGGGACTGACTATAAACTGGAAATAGGCAGAATTAGCGGAAATCCTTTAAACAGGCTTACAATCCGGAATGTTATTGTTCGTTACATTGGTGAAGATTTTTCATACGATGTAATAAGAATAGATGAAATATATTGTCGTTTTGATCTTGTTTCTCTCCTTGGAAGTGAACATAATTTGGAAAAACTTTCCTTTCTTAGTCCTCATTTATGGATTAAACCAAGCCCCGATGATACTAACAGCATTTCCGGTGGTAGTGAGGTGTTGGGCAGATTATTCAAATTTACTGTTGAAGAACTGATTATTTCTAAGGGCCAGGTGATTTACCAGGGCTCAAATACAGCGGAAGCTGTTAAAAATATCAATCTTCTCGCTTCTGTAGTTTTAGAAGATGAAGAGGCCTATCTACATGCACTCAGCGGTTCCTGCGATTTTATTACCAGAAAGGTAAATATAAATGAAATGAAGGGAGATATAATATGGAAAACCGCTGGAAAGAAAAGAGATACGGAAAGCAATATACTACTTGAAAATTATTCAGTTCGCACTGGCAGCTCCAAACTGGAATTTGAGGGAAGTTTTGATCCTCGCTTGATGAATATAAATTTACATATCAATGCCACTCCCTTTGATTTTGAGGAATTAGCTCGCGCGCTTAATTTTGAAACTGAAACCAGAGGGAGGCTGACCGGTGTCTTTGACCTGCTGGTGGAGGGTGATAGTTTGGATCTAAAGGGAAAGACGGATGGGATAATGGGAGGTTTTGCCCTCGATAACTTTGATTTTGATATGACCGCTAAAGATTCCACCGTGAGATTTAAATACTTTAAAGGAGGGCTTAACGGGGCATACGTGGAAGGAGACGGTGTTTATTTATTTGATGGTAAGAAGATCTTAAATATCAGCTTAAAAACAGAGAAGGTTGATCTTTCAAAGGGTTTCTATCCCGGGATCAGCCTCCCGGAGACTGATTTTACGGGCAGCATGGGGATTGAATATCATTTTTCAAATGGTGAGATGAAACTCCGGTTTGACCTTGAAAAGGGTCATTTTAAAAGATTCCCTTTCGAAAGTGCTGATATTTACGGTAGTTATAGATCGGATAGTCTGTTTCTCAAGAACGCCCGGTTGATATCGCCAACTCATATTGTAGATATACACGGGAGCATAACGCGAAAAGATGAAGTAAATCTCTTTGTTGATCTTCAATGTGAATCGTCTGACACACTGTTTCCCTATTTCAATATTGAGCAGTACAGGTCCGAAATTGATGTAAAAGGGTTATGGCGGGGCACTTTTGATTCCTGGGATTTGCGTGTAAGCGGAGAATGCAGAAATTTTGAATACAGGAATGTTTTAATTCCCGAAGGACAAATTAAACTTGCAATGAAGAGAGCTGAAAACGACAGTCTCTTTCTGGATATTTCAGGAGATAGTTGTTATATAGAGCCCTTTGAATTTTCCGGAATCGAGTTATCTCTTGATTATTCCGGGGGAAGGACCAATATAAAAAGGCTTGATCTTAGAAGATCCGATTTCAAGACGAGTATGTGGGGCGAAATAATAAAAGACGGAGATCTGACAAAATTCGCCTTCAGAGATGTTCTTCTTGACATGCTGGGCGAAGAATGGATCAGCAGCGGCAATTTCGATATTGTTATTGGTGATTCAACAATGATTTTCGATGATCTTCAGTTTCATTCGAAACTCGGTGCTTTATATTTTGGAGGTGAATTGAACAAATCAGCAAATACACTGGATGGCAAATTCAGTTTTGAGAGGCTGGATGCCTCACTTTTAAACCGTTCCGGATTAATATCAGTTCCTCTTGAGGGTAAGGCTCGTGGAGCCCTTAGTTTTACCGGGGACATATCCAATCCTTCGGTTGAAATTGACCTTGAATTATCAGAGGGGGCAGTTGACACCTTAACTGTAAAGTCTCTTGCCGCCGATGCTTCTTACCGTGATGGATTCTACGATATTGATTCGCTTAGTTTATCGACTACAGCGGGGTATGGTTTCGCGAGCGGAACAATAGAGGGAGCTCGCTGGAAGGAGATCAGGGAGGATGGTGTTGATGCTTTTCGAGATGCTGTTGTTGACCTGGAGATCTATTCAGCCAGGTTGAAGATAAAACCTTTCGCTGGATATTTTGGCAACGTTCCCTTTTCAGACGGAAATTTTACCGGGAAGCTTCTTTTAGCTGATTCGCTCGCTCATCCCGAAATATATTTTGACGGAACAATGAATGATTTGGCTTTGCGTCACATTACTATTCCCAGGGTCGATGTGAACGCCTGGACAAGGGGAGACAGGATTAATTTCGGCGGATCAATATTCGTGCCGCCTTCAGGGGAAGGTAAGTTGGACGGATATATGCCACTGCGGAAAAAGAAGTGGTTTTATTCCCTTGATAGGGAAAAGCCTTTTAATTTTAATCTTGTATTACCCGATTGCGATCTTGATAGGATGGACGAGATATCAGATCTTGTGGCACAAGCGGACGGAGTCGGTTCATTGAGTTTTAGCGCGGAAGGCAGTATAAGCGATCCGGATCTGTCAGGCAGCATATCACTCTCTAACGCGGGATTCAGACCGGCCGGTTTGGAAGAAAGATTCCGGGATGTAAATTCCCAAATAAGTCTGGAAGATACATTGATAAAGATTAATAGTCTCAGCGGTAAAGAAGGCAAGAATGGTAAATTCAATTGCTCCGGGAATATTGTTTTGCGGGAGTGGAAACCTGTTGATTATGATGTAACAATAGACTTAGACAAAGTTCTCATCGCTGCAATCAGAGATGTCATGGCTGTTGTAAGCGGAAGGATAATGATAGGAAATAAAGAGATTGAAAACAGAATCATACCATCATTGAAGGGTGATCTCAAAATTAACAAGGTTGAGTTATACTATGATCTTGCTAAAATGGGGAAAGGCGAGAATGGTAAAAATATAAATACACCTTCCTGGTTGGCTGAAATAAACCTTGATATGGAAGGAGACGCGCGAATACGCACTCCCGATGCCAACATTGAATTCCTCGGAGAAGTAGTTCTGTTTCATGACAGGAATGGGACTTATATAAGGGGCACACTTCGGCTCCATAGGGGATGGTATAATATTTACAATAATAAATTCAGAATAAATTCAGGAACTCTCGTTTTTGCAAATGCCGGTAAATCCAGACCGATTGTGGATATTGAAGCTGAGACATTTGACCCTGAAGGAAAAAGAATCTATTTGACTATTTTATGGGATGAAGATGACCCTCAGCCCAGACTGTCACTCCATCATGAAGATAGCGGATATAGCCAAACCGATATCTGGAAGATGTTGGGAGGTGGAATCGTAGGGTCAAGGGATGGCAACAAAGACGAGTGGGACGCACTTGGAACCGCGCAAAACCTGGCCGCCAATTATTTCGAGAATGTTCTGAATTCACAAATGGAGGGATTTACCGTTTCTCTTGAACAAAACAATCAGGGTTTGACTTCACGTAGTATGGCAGGAGAGAAAGAAACGATGTTAGCTGTAGGAAAATATCTTTCACAGGGATTATACGTAAAGTATAAACAGGGATTAACTGTATTTACTGAAAGAAATTTTGAAGTAGAATATAGAATCAGCGATCTCTTTCTGATACGTTCTGAATATATGCATTCAGACAAAGCATTCATTGGGGAGAGCAGAAGTAACAGTGATGAAATAAATTTTGACATTAAGGTCAGGTGGGAATTCTGATAACCTATGTTTTCTAAAGTAAGCTCAAGATCATATAAAACGAATGATGATTATTTTTGCGGACTGATTATTTTCATTCTGTTTATCCTTGCTGTATCATTCTTTAACGGGGAAGCGGGGGCACAGGCATGGAGTTTTGGTAAGAATAAAGTTCAGTATGATCAGTTTGAGTGGCAGGTTTTGAAAACACCTCATTTTGACATTCATTTCAGTGAAGGATACAGAAATCTCGCGGCCCGCACCGGAGCAATGCTCGAAGATGGATACAGGGATCTGTCGGAGAGTTTTGAGCATGATATCAAGTCCAGGATTCCCGTTATTGTTTATGGGAGTCATTCCGCTTTTCAGCAGACCAATACAACGTGGAGTTTGATTCCTGAAGGTGTTCAAGCGTTCGCGGAACCCACCAGGGGACGTATTGTGCTGCATTTCAGCGGATCAAACGAAGATTACAGAAATACTGCAGTGCATGAACTGATTCATATATTTGAATTTGATATTATCTATGGCAACCTGCTGCGTTCTGTTTTTTCAAGGAGTATGCTTTTTAGAATACCTCTCTGGTTCGCTGAAGGGTGTTCGGAATACTATTCCAAGGGATATGACGATGAAGCCGAGATGTTTATGCGTGACGCGGCAATCTTTGATTATCTTCCCCGAAATCTCGAGTATACTGGCGGCTACATGGTCTATAAAGCCGGACAGTCGGTAATTGACTACATAGTCAGGACATACGGAGAACGTAAAATTATTGATATAATGAACCGTCTTGGCTCAACCAGGTCGATTGAACGGGCTCTTGACGAAACGATAGGTATATCCACAGAAGACCTGACTCAGGAATGGGCCAAGAGCATACGGAGAAGATACTGGCCTCTCTACGCGGATAAGATGGAACCCGAAGAGTACGGCAGAAGGGTCACTGATCATAAAGAAAACCATCATTACAGAAATATTAAACCGGCTATTTCACCAGACGGGGAACATATGATTTACTATTCAGATCGTGAGGGACTCGACGGTATATTCCTGATGAATGCGGTGACGGGTGAAATTGAAGAGACTTTATTAAAGGGCCAGTTGTCAGAAGAATTTGAATCATTAAGGATAATAAGGTCTAACCTGACTTTTAATCCGGAAGGTGACGAGATTGCTTTTGTGGCAAAATCGGATGGATCCGACAAGTTGTTTATTATGAGTATTCCCGGGGGGGAGGTCATCCGTAAAATAGAGATCCCTCTTGATTTCTTTTATAGCCCGGCCTGGTCTCCCCGCGGGGACGAAATTGCTTTTGTTGGTGTAGAAACAGGTCAGACAGATCTCTACCTCTATAAAATCAGTGAAGATTCTTTGGTCAGATTAACACACGATGTTGGGGATGAAAAAGATCCTTCCTGGTTTCCGGATGAAAGAAGATTGGTATACTGCAAGTCAGAGAGGGTTGTTCCTAACCCGGAATTCAGTAAATCCGGCAAAATTAATGAAAAAGTAAGCTTCGACTATTTTAATACAAAAGTAGAAAAGAATGTTCATCGAAGCGATATATGGAGCGTTGATATAGCTACAGGCAGAAAGGAAAGAATTATAAAGACGGGGGGTGATGAGAGTTCTCCCGTTATTATAGATGAAGGAAAGGAGATTGTATTTACATCAAATGAGAGCGGAATATCGAATCTTTACAGGGGCAGTGTTCAGATGGGTAAGTATTACCGCTTTACAGATGTTCTGGGTGGCCTCGATGGTCCAACATACAGCGCGGAAAGCGACCGGCTGGCGTTTACGGCTTTTAATTCAGCTGGTTATGATATCTTTGTGATCGATTCATTCGGGAAAAAATCGAAGAGATCATATTCTACGGGAGGCGTTGATCTTTCTCGGTCGGACGGTGGGGGAGATACACGGGAGGAAGATGATTCTACTCGTGTCTCCGCAGAGGATGAAATTAATGAAGACCTTTCTGATGGTGGAGATGGTGATGTTGCCGGAGAGATTAATCTTATTGGCGCTGAAAAGAATGAAGATCTGTTTGAACCCTTTGGATCTGAATCGGATACACTCAAGGGTGATAAGGGAACGGATTGTAACGGAATGGAAATTTCATCCTCCGATTCAGCAGATAAATTTCCTGAAGTTGCGATTGATGAAGATGTAGGGGAGAATACGGACCCGGATACACTAAAGGTTCTCCGCGAGAGAATGAAAAATATGGTAGGTACAACACAACCTTATGAAACGAAATTTTCAGCGGATTATATAGGTAACGGAATGGGGCTTTTTTATTCAACAGGGTTCGGGTTTGGATTGATGAATCAGGTTGCTTTCAGTGATCTTCTCGGAAATCATCATATATATCTTTCTTTCAATATTCACAGGTCGATCGAAGACAGCGATATCATGTTATCCTATTACTACCTTCGCAAAAGATTAGATTATGCTTTTGGAATATTTCAGTTTAAAAGCTACCTGAATTCAAGGACAACTTCACTCGGAGAAGCATTTCTTGATTACCGAATGTTTTCAGAAAGGAATTATGGTCTGTTCGGTATGGTAAGTTATCCTTTTTCAACATTTACAAGGCTCGATATGGAAATCCAGGCCTATGTTTCTCAAAGAGAATTCTTTGATAATTACGGAAGCTATTACTATCCGACAGGAAAAAAGAATTCCAGAAGATTATTTCAGCCGACTATTTCACTCGTCCATGATACAGCGTATTATGGTTCGTTCGGTCCCGTAATCGGCTCGAGATGGATGCTTAGTCTGTCACGTTCTCTGTCCTTCTTATCAGATGATCTTGTGCGTTCAACAGCTTTTTATGATTACAGAAAGTACATTCCGTTATTCTACAGGAATTATCTTGCTTTCAGAGCTGTTGGAAGTACAAGCCTCGGCAGGGATGCCAGATATTTCTTCCTTGGCGGACCTGTAACAATGCGCGGCTATGATTATCTGCAGTTTCAAGGTTCAAGAATGATGCTTTTCAATCTGGAATACAGATATCCTCTGGTGGATGCCATAATATTTGGTTGGCCCGGAAGGTGGGCTTTAACTAATATAGGAGGAACTTTGTTTTTTGATACCGGTTCAGTCTGGGGAGAAAATCGTTATGTGGAGAAGCTTCCGCCGGGAATAGAAGCCACTGAAATAAATGATTTGAAATTTTACAGTGATTTTGGAGCAGGATTGTATATGAGAGTTGGTATGTTGATCCTTAACTTTCAGCTCGGTTGGCCTACTGATTTCTCTTCCACCGGAAGTCCGTCCTTTCATTTCTACATAGGCCCCCAATTCTGAAAATTTTAATATGGATTTCATACATTTTTATTTTAGAGGAGAATTATCAGTATGAGCAGACTTAACAAGCAGCAAAGGGAAGCCGTTCTCACGGGTGATGGGTATGTGCTTGTTCTTGCCGGGGCGGGAAGCGGAAAAACAAAGGTTCTTACTGAAAGAATTGCTTATTTAATAAGAGAAAAGAATGTTTCCCCGGAGAGGATACTTGCCTTTACATTTACAAACAAGGCCGCGGGTGAAATGAGAACGAGAGTTGAAGAAAAGCTCGATGTGAGAAGCCTCTCGTTCTGGATCGGAACGTTTCACGCTACGGGATTGAGGATATTAAGGAGAGAGGCAAAGCAAATAGGGTTCAAAAATAATTTCGCCATTTATGATGAAGATGATTCATTGAGAATGGTTAAAAAAATTATTAAAGAAGGTAATTGGAGATTGAATGATTATCCTTATGCTTCAGCGAGGAATAAGATATCGAACTGGAAGAATAAGCTTATTTCTCCCGATAAGGCCTATGAAGGTGCTTCCGATTATATAGAAGAACAGCTGGCAGAAATTTATAAGGTTTATGACCTGTCACTTCGCAGGTGTAACGCTTTTGATTTTGACGATTTGATTACAAAAACAGTCGAGGTTTTTACTGCTGATCCAAAGATAAGGAAGCGGTACGCCAGACAGTTCAAATATGTATTGGTTGACGAATTTCAGGATACTAATCCCATACAGATGGTAATGATAGATATGCTTTCTTCTCATTCTGAAAATCTCTTTGTGGTTGGGGATGAGGATCAGGCAATTTACGGGTGGAGAGGCGCGACTGTTGAAAATATACTGCAGTTCGACACTATATATACTGGCGCCGAAATCATCCGTCTTGAAAAGAATTATAGATCAACGAACACTATTCTTGATGCGGCTAACTCGGTTATAGCCCATAACGCGGGGCGGAAGGGAAAGGTGCTCTGGTCGGATAATAGTAAAGGAAGACCGTTGCAGGTATATTTCGCGGATGATGAGCAGGAAGAGGCTGATGCCGTTAAAGAAACAGTAATAAATCTGATAAGAAACGGATATAAAAGGAGTGAAATAGCAGTCTTATATCGAACTAACGCACAATCCAGAGCCCTGGAAAAGTCGATGAACCGGGGAGGGCTGCCGTATCAGATTATTGGCGGCGTGAGATTTTACGAGAGAAGGGAAATAAAAGACCTGCTTGGATATCTCAAGTTGATAAATAATCCTGCCGATGACGTCAATTTTCTCCGTATTGTCAATCTTCCGCGAAGGGGTATAGGTAAAGTAACATTGGAAAAACTCAAAGAAGGAAGCGGCGGGGGGAATCTACTGACTTCCCTGAGAGATAAGAATATACTTAAAAGATTCAGCCGGCTACAGAGGGAAAAACTGGAGAAATTTTCAACAATGATGGCCTCTTTTGAACTCAGCGCGCGTAAGAACAACGCCCATGAGGTCCTTTCGGAAGTCATCTCAAAAACCCGATACCGTAAATTTTTAAGTAAAGAACCCCAGACAGCTCAGGCGAGACTCGAGAATATAGAGGAGTTGCTTAATGAAACGATAAGATTTGTATCTGACGCCGAGGAACCTTCACTCGCCAATTTTCTTGAAGAGATAGCGCTTATCAGCGCGGTTGATACGATGAAGAATGAGGATACGGTATCGCTCATGACCCTTCATAATTCCAAGGGGCTCGAGTACAGGGTCGTTATGATTACCGGGCTTGAGGAAGGCCTGCTTCCGCATTATTCCAGTTTTGATTCAGAAGGTGAGCTCGAAGAAGAAAGAAGACTTTTTTATGTGGGGATGACAAGGGCGAAGGAGCTTCTATTTATTTTTACCTCTTCCGCCAGGATGAAGTTCGGAAACTGGCAGAATAATATTCCTTCGAGGTTCCTCGATGAAATCCCCCCATCACTTACGAATGAAATTGGCAAGGTTGAACGAGAACACGAAAGTGACAGTTTTCTTTCTGCTGTAAATTCAAATAATAGTAGTGAAAATGAAAAATTTTTATCAGCCGGGGATAGAAGGTACAGGAAAGGGGTTACCGTAAAACATCCCACCTTTGGAGTTGGAAAAATAAGGAAAGTTGAAGGAAGAAACAGGGATTTGAAAGTGACTGTGTATTTTTCTGATCACGGGAGCAAGAAATTTCTAGCGTGTTACGCCCCCTTCACTTTTATATAGCGGTGGTTTTTGTAATCTGATAGGATAAAACCCGGCACTATTCAGGATATCATCTATTGTGGTTTAAGAGAGTAATTTTTACTGTGACGTTTTAAATCTTGAAAAAGTAAAAGATTTGCTGGAAAAGCATAAGATATGATAACTTGTATAAAGAGCTGGAGGATATGTGACTGACCGATCCGAGGACCAAACTGATGAAGAGAAGGGGAGGGAATTTAACTTAAACAGAAGAGCGCTTATTGTCATTCTATTTCTGGCGTCCGGTCTGTTCCTGGCTGTAGTAAAAGGTTTTCTTGTTTCTATTTTACTCGCTTCAACCCTTGTTACCCTTCTGTATCCCGTTTATAAGAAAATCCTGGTATTTATCCGCGGAAGAAACAGCACCGCTTCTCTCATAACATGTTTTCTGCTTCTATTATGCCTCTTTCTACCCATGGTTTTCCTGGCTCTTCATGTAGCAGATCAGGCAGTGGATCTTTATGAAAACGCCCGCCCCCGGGTAGCTGAATTGCTTGAGGGTGAAGAAAGCCAGATAACAGAATGGGTCAAAGGACTGCGTTTTTACGGCTGGATGAAGTTGGATAGTATAGATTGGCAGGAAACACTTCAGAAGGTTGCCGGCAAAACCGGGGCGGTATCAGCCTCGGTAATAAACAAGACTTCCAGAGGACTCTTTGATCTTTTAACCGGGTTCTTTGTTATTTTCTTCACCATGTTTTTTCTCTTCAGGGACGGAGAAAGGATTTTGTTACGCCTTAAATATTTAAGTCCTTTAAAGGATGAATATGAAAAATTGATTTTCAAAAGATTTGTCGAGATTTCCAGGGCTACCGTTAGAGGAACATTTGTAATAGGGCTTATTCAGGGAGCAGCCGGAACTCTGATCCTTCTACTCTTCGGGTTCAAGTCATGGCTTCTATTAGGGGTAATTATGGCAATTCTTTCTATAATTCCCGTTATCGGGGCGTGGATTATACTGATTCCGGCAGGTGCAATCCGTATCTTCACAGGTGATATATGGCAGGGTTTAGTGATAGTAATTTTAACTGGACTGGTTGTTTCAACTGTTGATAATCTTCTAAGGCCGAGACTTGTCGGCCGTGAGACCGGCATGCATGATCTGTTGGTTTTCTTTTCGACACTTGGAGGAATATCGGTTTTCGGGATCTCGGGATTCATAGTAGGACCTGTGATCGCGGCTTTGTTTCTTACCGTAGTTGAAATATGGGGCGAGGAATTCGCTTCCAGTCTTAAAGCAAGGGGAAATTAATCTTGTAATTAGCGCCGAACTGAATACCCCAGGACAGTACTTTCCGACCGTAGATTGAGGCGTTAGAAAGTTGTATCGGTAAATTCAGGTGGAGAATTCACTTTAATGAAACTAAAGAGCGGCAATAAATTTATTATCGCGGGTTTTATAGCGAGTCTCATATTCTGGGTTTTTGAATCTTTAATGCATGCCGTCTTACTTCACAGGGCGGGGATATTCAAACAACTGTTTAATCCCGGAACACACGAACTCTGGATGCGTCTCCTGGTTGTCGTTCTGATAATGTTGCTTAGTTGTTATTATAAGAAGAATTATGATTTAGTAAGTAAGAAAGTACGCATTGAAGATATTAAAAAAGCTCTGAGTGAAACATCGACACAGATTAATTTTGACAAAATTATGGATAAAACCTTGAGAGTATGCCTTGATACCGTTTTGAAAATATCTGATATGGACAGCGGCGGCGTATATCTTCTGGATGAAGAAACTGAGGGTCTATCCCTGGCGCGTCACGAAGGATGGTCAAGTGAATTTGTCGAATCTGCCAATTATTATAATAGAGATTCGGAGATTCTAAGTGTGATTAAACGTGGAGAAGTAAGTTGTTTCACCCGGGATCAATTGACTGAAGTTTTATCATCTGAACAGATGAAAGAGCCAATACGCCTCCTTGCCGTCATCCCCCTTCAGAGTGAAGGGAGATTGATTGGTTCTCTACTTGTTGCTTCACACGATCGCACAAACGCAACAATCATTGAACTTGAGAGGCTTGAACAGATTGCGGCACAGATAAGTAATATTATAGGTTTAGCCGCGAAAGCGAAGATGCTTGTAGAAAGAGAGAATAAATTCAGATTAATAGTTGAGAACGCGCGTGAAGGAATCGCAATTACCGATCAGGATTTCAGGTTTGTTTACGTTAATGATGAATTGTGCAGGATCTTTCAGCGGGACAGAGAGGAATTAATAGGACAGGATTTCCGGGGACTTCTGAGTAAAGAAAGCCGGAGTATTGTAGCAGACAGATATATAAGGAGGCAGAGTGGATATGATGCTCCAGACAAATATGAGGCTACTATTATCAGAAAAAACGGTGAAAAAAGAATAATCGAGGTAAGCAGTTCAGTTATATTAACGGCTGAAGGTCCTCTTTCGATAGGTCTGATACTGGATTTATCTCAGAGGAAGAGAGCTGAGGAGAAATATAGAAAACTCTTCAATTCATCTAAAGACGCTATAATGGTACTAAAACCGCCGGAATGGCAGTTTAAAGCCTGGAATCCAGCTGCTTACGAGTTGTTTGACATGGAGGAAAATGAGCCGGCAACCTCGATAACCCCCTGGGAAATGTCACCCCAATACCAGCCTGACGGACAGGACTCCTCTGTTAAAGCAAGAAAAATTATTGATACTGCTCTGCGTGAAGGTGAGCACTACTTTGAATGGACACACAGAAGCAGAGGCGGCAGGCTGATACCGGCAAAGGTAAATCTGGTCAGGATTGAGCTGGATGGAGAGGATTGTCTGCTGGCCACGATTAGAGACATAACGGACAGCAAGAAAGCCGAGCTTCAGTTGATAAGACTCCGTAATCATCTGACCAGTATTATTAATTCAATGCCCTCTGTCCTGATAAGCATCGATACTGATTTTGTGGTTACTCATTGTAATAAGCATGTGGAAGAAATTACGGGAATTTGTTCTGCGGATTCGTGCGGGAAAAATCTGCTGGATCTATATCCGGAAATGGAGGATATATTTGATAATATTAAGAAAGTGTTATCTTCCGGAGAAATTCAGAAAGATATCAAAGTAGTTCGTTTCGTAAATGATAATATTTATTACAAAAATATTACCGTGTATCCTATTGTTTCCGATGATATTACTGGAGCCGTAATAAGAGAGGATGATGTTACTGACCGGGAAAAACTCCAGGAGCTTCTGGTGCAGTCGGATAAGATGATGTCTCTGGGCGGTCTCTCAGCGGGGATGGCTCATGAGATCAATACACCTCTTACAGTAATTATACAGAACGCGACAGTTGCTATGAACCGGTTAATGAAGAATATCCCGGATAACATAAAGACGGCGGATGAACTTGGGCTCGACCTTGCTCTCCTTAGAGAATATGCCGAAAGGCGTGATATATCAGAAATGATTGATGGAATTGTAATATCGGGAAAAAGAGCGGCTAATATTGTTCGTGATATGCTCAGTTTTGCCCGAAAGGAGATGCCCGAGAAAGTACTTTATTCCGTCAATGAACTATTAAGCAGTTCAATAGATTTAGTCGGTCAGGATAAATCCCTTGAGCTTGATTCAGTAAACATAAATATGGAGTTAGATCCTGATTTGCCGAATATTATGTGTGTGCCGGGGAAGATCAAACAGGTATTTTTTAATGTATTGAAGAATGGTGCTGAAGCCATGAAGAAAAAAGAGGCGGTAGAGTATAAACGTGAATTCAAGTTGCGGACTTACAGGGATTATGACTGGGCATGTATTGAGATAGAAGATAACGGTCCCGGAATGGATGAATATGTCCGCCGACGTGTCTTTGAACCCTTCTTTACCACCAAAGATGAGGGAGCGGGATCGGGGCTGGGAATGTCTGTCGCCTATTTTATAATTGCGGACACACACGCCGGCACGATGAAAGTGGAATCAAAAAACGGTGAATGGACCCGTTTTATTATTAAATTACCCTTTGACGAGTGATTTTTTCCAGGTGGTTTAAATTCTTATTCTTTCCATCCGGTATTGCTGTAGGATCTCTCTCAATTCTAATTATGAATCTCATTCCTTCCTGATATATTTCCGCATGAAATCTTTTCCATAGGCGCGTTCAGCCTCCAGCCTGTTATGTCTCTCGCAGAGAAGCCTCAGGTTGCAGGGTGAGTTGTCGCCTCCTCTGGCAAACGGGACTATGTGATCGATCTCGAGATTCCAGGTTGAACCGCACCTCCTTCCGTTTCTGCCAACGAAGCTGCAGCGCCCTTTATCTCTCCTGTAGACTTCATCACGGACGGCGGCGGGGATATCGCGGGTTCTTCGCCCGCTCTTTTTCTGGTCTCTTTTTCTGTTATCTTCTGAAAGAGACTTTCTTTTTCTCTTTTTAGAGATCTTTCGCTTTTCTCTTCTCTCTATTTTCCTCTCCGGGCTGCGGCGCTTAAGATATTCATCCATAACTATATTAAATAAGATCTCGAAACTGACTCCTGACGGGTATTTTCTTGAAAGTTCGGATCTTATTTCTTCAACTTTCTTTAGGAATTCAGGGTTTACCATAAATTCCAGCTTGAATTTCTGTTTTACCTCTGCATTATCAGCCCTCGTGTCAGTCTCTGCCGTTCCGGCAGGATCAGTCTCAACGTCGGGAGTGATTTCCGCGCTCTTCTCACCGGAATCTGTCTCAACGTTGAAACTTTTACTGTAATTATTAACACCGGGATCACTCCCGACGTCGGGAGTAGATCTCTTCTCCAGGACAGAAACAGGTTTGATCTTATCTCTTGTTACGGTTTCAATCGGTTTATACACGGCAACGGCTATTTCAGCTTCCCGGTATGACTTTCCGGAAACCCGCCCCAGAATATCATCTCTATTCTCCTTTGTGAGAATACCTGATATCAAGGAGACAGTGGAAAGATTAAGTTCTCCCGAGAGAAGCATGTCTGCTATTTCCGGGAAATCTCCCAGACACCTCGCCGCCCGTATTCTTCTGTAGGCGCTTGATCTTGTATAGCCTAGATGACGGCGGCAGAATTCGAAGAGGGAATGATAACCTAAAGGCAGGTATAATTCTCTCCTGTCAATCTCTCTCAGATGAAAAATAACGGTAAGTTTCAGTTTTCTTTCTCTTTTGTTTAGAGCATGAATCTCAGAGATAAGCTTATTGTCCGATATTCTTTCAAGTTCCGCCATAAGATCTTTGAATTTATTGTGCAGACTTGAAAGTCTGTCCCTCCGGCCTGAGCGCGCGCAAGTATCCATCACTATCCTCCCTCGTGTAAAAGTTTTCCCC
>CAZKNG010000057.1:0-14529 GCA_964554125.1 uncultured bacterium
TATCTCCGGAGAAAATATTCTGCCGCCGGTAGTTTGCCGTCTTCAAGCTCAAACGGGGTATATCGAGGCTCTTGATGTTAACTGGCTAGGTCAAGGAAGGGTTATTGCCGAATTTAATGCCGACGAACTCTACGGCGGTCCGTGGTCTCTTGATATACAAAGCGGAGACGGGCAGTCCGCGGTATTGGATGACGCGGTTACCGTAACTTCAATCTATTCTTACGCGGAGATTCAGATGAAGTCCTGTTTTGCCTATATAGATTGGATGGTTGAGGGTGATACTCCCTTCAGGGCAGTTGTATACAGAATGCGCCCCGGATCCAGTGATACTGTTATAGTGACTCCGGACACACTCTATAGCGACAGCGGCAAATTCTATTTTAGAGATACAGAGCTTCAGCCGGAGAGAGATTATTCATATAAGATCGTTTCCTTCTCGGGCTCTGTAAGTGAACCTATTGTGTTTCCAGGTCCATACAGCATAGATGAAATGGGATTGACCCTATTTCAGAACTATCCGAATCCCTTCGAGAGAAAGACGACTTTCCAATTCTTCATTCCCCGGAGTGGAAAGGCGAAGATACTTATATTCGACGCTTTGGGACGGAAAGTGGATAATATCGCGGAAAAATTCTACCCTGCAGGATATAACAGAGTCGGTTTTGAAGCTGATCCGGCCGTTTTTACATCCGGAGTATATTTTGCCGTTCTGGATCTTTCCGGCAGGAGAGAAACGATAAAGATAGTAATCTTAAGATAATTGCCCATATCAAAAAATCTTATGAGATAAAGATCGATCTTCAAACCCCCCATGAAGATTTATTTGATCAGCAGAACTGAATTTTTTTTACCGAACCCGTCAGGTTCCTCAAGTACGCATGATGGATCGCTGATCCTCAGTTTATTGTCGATCAGGAACTTGTAAGTGTGTTTTCCCGGTGAAAGAACGATTCTCGTTTCCCATTTGCCGTCTTCGACCTGCTTCATGGGATTGATATCGGGGTTCCAGCTGTTGAAAGAACCTATAACCGATATTTTCGAGCATCCCTTTCTAGAGAGAGAGAATAATATTTCTTTCGGACTTCCGGAATGACGATAACCCCTTTCATTCTTGCCGGTGCCGGTATCCACGTCCGCGTATTCAAGGGTAAGTCCTTCGATTGTGTTTTCCATTCCGGCGATCGGCCGCCCGCTTTTATCTGTTATTTCTAAGGTTATGTGGGAGGGTGATTTATCCCAGCTGGCGGCAATGAGAATTGAATTTTTTCCGGCTTTGAGTTTCATGTTCGCAACTGTATTTTCCGGGTTAATATCCGAAAATATCTTATTTGAATTTACCCACAGTGATATTCTGTTTGAGGTATCGATGTGAAAGAAGGCCTCCTTCCTGTCATTCAGTTTCATAATCGTGTAAAAAAGACAGTTGGAGCCGGAATTTCCGTTGTATATTCGCTGCAAAAGGATTTCTCCGTTATTCCCCATGGCGCCCTGGGGGACCCTGTTCCAACTGATAAGCTCTTTGTTCCTGCCGATATGAGAGAGACCTATACGGTCCTGATAACGCAGGCCGTTGTTTAGAATTCTGTCTTCATCGGAAAGGGGGCCGAGATGAATCCAGTTCGAAGGGTTTGTAAGAATGTCATTGAACCTGGCTATTGATTTACCGCCTATAACCACATTGAGTGTAAAGGGGAATTTACCGGGCGGCAGAAAATCTGAATATGTAATGGAAAGGGGCAGTTTAGTTATACCGGATTCTTTACTTACGCGGAATCCGGCGGGAAGTTCAGGCAGGCAGTCTAAGGGCGCGCAGAACGTTCCTTTCAGGACTCCCTGAATCGAATACGCGGGATTATACTTCAAGATAAGATTTAAGGGGAGACCTTTCTTGAGCCTTTTCCCCTCGGGGTAATTGAGTGTTATTTCTATTCCTTCTTTTATAGCGAGGCTTCTCCTTTTGTGAATTTCGACCCTTTTATTACCGGTCATAAAATCGATGAATAAAGGAAGTTCTACAATGCCCGGTCCGGCAGATGGCGGAAGTGAAAAAGATTCCGTGAATGTAAGCGCCTTTCCGCCGGGCTTTAGAGAGGTTAGTTCGACTTTGCCTATCTTCCATCTGTTGCCGTTAATCTGAAGAATAGCTCTTTTTATATCAACATTTTTATCAAGGGATTTAAGCGTAGACTTAAAGTCGATTCTATTACCTTTGATTATGGGAGAGGGTGGGAAATGGACCCTGAATTCAAATGAACCGCCATTTGAAAGTTTTTCAGAAAGATCTGCTTTAGCCCGCATTAATTCCTCGGTTGATATTCTGCAGGATTTGACGATAACCCTTCTGAGTTTTGGAGACAGATCATCCCATACTGATTCATCGACTACCTTCCAGAGCTTCTCGCCTGAATCAAGCACAGAAGAGATTTGTGACATTTCTGACAAGAGATGGTTTATAGTCGAGATTGTTTCTATGTAGGAATCCAGGCTCATATCAGCGCAGCGGAGAGATTGCCGCACTTTGGTTACCTCTGAAATAATCGAGTTGATCCTCTTTTCATCAACAAGAGATCTCTCTTTAAGAAGCGCCGGGAGATGAACCATAGATGCTATAACAGTCCAGTCCTTAATGAAGATATCCCGGGAGTCTCTTTTCATCTGAAGCATTTTTATTAATTTTCCCTCAGGGGTCTCCGGATCTGCACCTTCTCTGTTCTGCGGCGAGGAGAGGAGCGTATTGCAGCTTTCTGAACCGGGAAAAAAGTCGAGCAATGAAAGCAGATTGATAATCAGCGCTCTTTGAAAGGGAGATTCAAGAAATTGCGACGATTCCTTTCCATAAGAGTTTTTCCACCTGGAAAGCAGCACTTTGTTGATGATTCTTTTCTTTGTAGTCCGGTCGAGTTTTCTATTAAGAACAAGTGGGATCAAGAGTTCGGGCGAGTATGTGCGGATAAAATAACCGTTTTTGTCAAGTGGAAAGAAGGAATCCCTGTTGTAGTCATAAAAGGTTTCTGTTATAAGGTCTGAGTATTGATATGTCCACAGTAAGTATTCAAGAACGTCGGCGTGTTTGCCCAGTCTGGAAGAGATAAGCATAAGTGCGTAGACCTCGAGATTTCCAAGTGAGTTTGTATATGGCGAGAGATAAACACCTTCTCTGTTGTCTATACCGGCAGAACCGAAAAGAAGTCCGGATTTATCTGTTTCTAAGCTGCTGAATCTATTTATAACCAGCTGTGATATTTGCCGATAGAACCTTTTAAGCGTTGCGGGGTCGTTTTCGAAGAGGTAGTATGAGGTAATAGCAAAAGCAGGAATATCTTTAAGGGGACTCAGAATGTGCGACTCAGGGAGATTCTCAGGGTTTTGGCCGCTCTGTATAAAAGATATAACCTGTTGTTTGATATGCAGGTTATCCTCTGCAGAGTACAAATTGGAGGAAGAAAATACCATTTGCACTGAGAAAATTATTGTAGCCGCGAGAAGAAATTTATGTTTAAGATTGAAAAACATATATAAATGGTGTAAAAGGAAATAACGAAAATTACAGTAATTTAGTTAATTACTTTAAAGAGCATGGTATGTGCCACTTTATCGAATTATTTAAGAAAGGAGAGGATAAATGGGGTTTAAATGTATAAAATTGGAAAAGAAAGAGGCGGTGGCAAAGGTTATAATCAACCGTCCGGATAAGTTGAATGCTCTCAGTATCCAGACAGTTGTTGAGCTTCAGGAGGCCTTCAGCGATATAAAGAAGGATAGTGATATAAGGGTTGTCCTTTTTTCGGGAGCCGGCGGAAAGGCCTTTGCGGCGGGTGCCGATATAGGAGAGCTTCTCCTTCTGGATATGGTCGAAGGTAAGAATTTTTCATCACGCGGTCATAAACTCTGCAATCTGATAGAGAATCTCGGCAAGCCGGTTGTGGCTGTTATAGACGGATTTGCACTCGGCGGCGGATGCGAGCTGGCTATGGCGGCTACTCTGAGGATAGCTACAGAGAAAGCGAAGCTTGGCCAGCCCGAGATAAATCTCGGAACAATTGCCGGTTACGGGGGTACACAGAGACTCACCAGGCTGTTGCCGCGCGGGGTCGCGATGGAGCTCCTGCTGACCGGAAGGGTGATTGGAGCTGAGGAAGCTCTCAAGCTGGGTCTCGTAAACAAGGTTGTAAAAAGTGATGAACTTGAGAAAGAGGTTGATGATTTCACGAAATTACTGCTGAGCAAACCTCCTTTTGCTACTAAATTGTGTATGGAAGCTGTAAATCACGGAGTGGAAGTTTCATTTGAGGAAGGCTGCAGGATCGAAACGAATCTATTCTCCATGACATGCGGGACTGAGGATATGAAGGAAGGGATGAAAGCCTTTCTGGAGAAAAGAAAACCTTCGTTCGAGGGGAAATAGAACAGCTCCCCCAAGCCATGCCGGTGATTGATTATTGCGTTTCTAACTGTTAAATATTATTTTATCTTTGAATGCTTGTGGGTATGTACAATTGGATAATTTAAATCTGGTTGATATCAAGTAAGTTATAGGATTGCCAAATATGCGAGAGTGGCGGAATTGGCAGACGCGCTGGATTTAGGATCCAGTGAGCATACTCGTGGGGGTTCAAATCCCCCCTCTCGCACCAGGAAGAATATTACGGCTGAATAAGAAAATATGATTCAATTCGATTCAGAATGGAGAAGATAATGGATGAAGACAGCATAAAGGTTGGTGTCGCAGAAGAGGAAGACTGCAGAAGGATCATTTCTATAGAGATCGATCAGGATGAGTACAGGGAAGAGAGAGGGAAGGTCCTCGACAGTTTTGTCAAGGAAGCCGCCCTGCCCGGTTTCAGAAAGGGTAAGGTTCCGCCGGGAATGGTGGAAAAACGCTTTTCCGACGAGATACATTCTGAGGTTCTAAAATCTATAATACCGAAGGCTTACAGCCACGCTGTTGCTTCAGAGAACCTTCAACCGATAGGTGAGCCTGTTTTCAAGGATCTGGTTACTGAAGAGGATAAACCCCTGACATTCAGCGTGGAACTTGAGGTCGCTCCTGAAATAGAATTAGACGATTACAGAGGGGTCGAGGTCGAGGAGCAGGAGGTTGAAGTTGAAAAGGGAGATATAGAACGTGTTCTGGAGAATCTCAGAGACCGCTACGCTGACTTCGAGAAAGTAGATCGACCCTGTGACAATGAAGATGTTGTAGTAATAGATTATCTCCCTCTCGATGAAAATGGAGATGAAGAGGAGGAGAAGCGTGTCAGTGACTACTCCATTCAGCTTGGAGCGGGCCAGATTCTCGCTGATTTCGAGAAGGAATTGATAGGGTGCAAGGCGGGCGATACCAAGGATGTGGAGATAACCTATCCGGATAATTATAAACCTGAAGAGCTCGCGGGAAAAAAGATAAAGTACAGATTTGAAGTCAAGGAAGTGAAAGAAAAGCATCCAGCTGAACTGGATGACGATTTTGCTTCTAAGTTGGATAAGAGTTTTCAGTCCCTCGATGATCTCAAGAAGGATATTGAAAAACGCCTGATCGAGGAAAAACATAAGGAAGCGATGCAGAAGAAGCAGGAAGAGGCTATTGATAAGCTTATTGAAGCAAACCCTTTTGAAATTCCTTCCAGTATGATTGATCGCTACAAAGAAGCTATGAGAGAGGAAGCTGAATCGAAAGGAGTAGCCGCCCCGGAAGGAGAGAAGGAGAAAAAGGAACATGACGAGGTTCTTGACAGGATAGCAAGAAGAAATATCAAGAGATATTTTCTGATAGATCATATTATTCGCGAAGAAGAACTATCCGTTGATGATAAGAGGGTTGACAGAGAAATAGAATCTATATCTGAAGGCGCCTCGCAATCGATGGAGGATGTAAAGAACTATTTCCTTAAGAATAAGGAGCAGTATAACAATCTTAAGAGAAGTTTACTCGAAAAGAAGGTTTTTGAAATTATTCTGGGGGAAGAAAAAAACACAGAGAAGGAGTCTTAAATGAGCAGGGTTAAAAATGTACCGATCCCATTTGTAATCGAAACAAAGGGCCGTGAAGAGAGAAGTTATGATATATATTCCAGGCTTTTAAAGGACAGAATTGTTTTTATAGGCCAGACAATCGAGGATAATATGGCTAACGCCATAATCGCGCAGCTTCTCTTTCTGGAAGCGGAAGACGCCGAAAAAGATATCTTTATTTATATTAATTCTCCCGGCGGTGTTGTGTCCGCCGGACTGGCAATTTATGACACTATGCAGTATATATCGTGTGATATATCAACAATATGTATGGGGCAGGCCGCCAGTATGGGCGCGGTTCTCCTCGCCGCGGGCACCGAAGGGAAAAGGTCGGCGCTCGAGCATTCCAGAGTTATGATCCATCAGCCCTCCGGAGGATCACAGGGTCAGGCCAGTACTATAGAGATCTATACCAAGGAGATACTCAAGCTGAGATCGAAGATAAACAGGATACTCGTCAAGCATACAGGACAGAAGCTCAAGAAGGTGGAAAAGGATACAGACAGGGATTATTTTATGTCAGCCGATGAAGCTTTAAAGTACGGAGTTGTTGATAAGGTTCTTTCATCAAAGAATAATTCAAAAAAATGAGAACAAAAAGGCAACTCTGTTGTATAATTAAATAAAGATAATTGGATATAAGGATGTGAATTTATGAAGAAAAAATCACAGACACCGAGTTCGATTAAATGTTCATTTTGCGGACGCGGACAGGATGAAGTAGCAAAACTTGTTTCCGGACCTTCGGTTTACATTTGTGATGAGTGTATACGTTTGTGCAACGATATTCTCGAAGAGGAGATGGTCGGTTCGGTATTTCAAGAGCAGGAGAATTTCCCGCTTCCTGAGGAAATCAAGGAAAGTCTTGACTCTTACGTTGTAGGGCAGGAAGAAGCCAAGAAATCTCTCGCCGTTGGTGTTTATAATCACTACAAGAGGATCAGGCATGAAAAGAATACCGATGACGTTGATATTGAAAAGAGCAACATTCTTCTGATCGGTCCTACGGGGGTTGGTAAAACCCTCCTTGCCCAGACGCTGGCCCGTTTTCTCAAGGTTCCATTTGCCATAGCCGATGCTACAAGCTTGACTGAAGCAGGTTATGTGGGTGAGGATGTCGAGAATATTCTCGTAAGGCTTCTTCAGAGCGCGGATTACAATATGATGGCTTCAGAAAGAGGTATCATCTATATAGATGAACTGGACAAGATCGCGAGAAAGAGCGAGAACCCGTCTATCACGCGTGATGTATCAGGTGAAGGTGTTCAGCAGGCTCTCTTGAAAATACTCGAGGGAACCGTTGCCAATGTGCCTCCCCAGGGTGGAAGAAAACATCCTCAGCAGAAGTTTGTAGAGATAGATACCACTAAGATACTCTTTATTTGCGGGGGAGCATTCCAGGGGCTCGAAGAGATTATAGAACGGAGAATAGGGAGAAAAGTAGTTGGTTTTGAAGCTGACAGAGGGCCTGATCATAAAAAGCATCTCAATGAAGTAATGAGTCACGTGCAACCTGAAGATCTTGTTAAATATGGTCTTATTCCTGAGCTTGTCGGCAGGATACCGATCGTTTCTTCACTCCATGATCTTGATGAAAGTGCTTTGATAGATATTATGATTAAACCTAAGAACGCCCTTATCAAGCAATACAAGAAACTGTTTGAAATGGAGGATGTAGAGCTTGAATTTACTACAAAAGCCTTACATTCCATAGCCAGGCTTGCTATAAAAAGAAAGACGGGGGCAAGGGGGCTCAGGTCTATTCTTGAAGGTGTAATGCTGAATATTATGTTTGATATACCATCGACTCCTGAAATCAAGAAAGTAGTTATAAATGAAGATACAATAGAAAATCGGAGTGATCCTGAGCTGATATACAGAACGGGAAATAAGAGGATGGCTTAGAGACTAAGGAAAGAATAATTCTTTGATTACAATAACAGATACTGAGATGGAGTGTTATGGTAGAAGACAGTGAAATAAAGATGGATGAAAAAAATGCGGAATATCCGATAATACCCCTGAGGGATGTTGTGATATTCCCCTCGATGGCGACAGCTATTTTAGTCGGGCGCCAGCCTTCAGTGAACGCGGTTGAAAAAGCTATCGAGTCTGACAAGCTCCTTCTTGTAATAACCCAGAAGGACCCGGTAGTAGACGAGCCCGAATACGATGATCTATACAATGTGGGAACTATTGTTAGAATTGGTGTGTTCTTCCGTCTGCCTGACGGTACTATAAAGGTGATGCTCGAAGGTGTAAGCAGGGTAAGTGTCGACGAGTATCTGGAAAGGGAAAACTACACCGCGGCGCGGGTGTCGAAGATCCTGGAAGTTGAAAAGGACAACAAACAGCTCGAGGCCCTTCATAGAAAAGTCGAAGGTCTCTTTACAGATTATGTAAAGATGAATCAGAGAGTGCCGAATGAGGTACTTTTTGCCGTAAAATCAATCGATGAACCTTCAGCTTTTGCCGATACCATAGCTGCTCATCTTGTCGTCAAGAACGATGTAAAGCAAAAACTCTTAGAGACGGGCCTGGTAAATGAACGGATGTTTACCCTAATCGGCATACTTACGAAAGAGCTCGAGATACTCAAACTTGAAAAAGGGATCGATGACGAAGTGACAGAGAGAGTTCAGAAGAGCCAGAAAGAACTTTTTCTGCATGAAAAGATGAGAGTGATAAAAGACGAACTGGGGCATAGTGATAAGTATGGTGAATTCAACGAAATAGAAGATAAGATCAAAGAAGCAGAGATGAGCCCGGAAGCTGAAAAGATTGTTTTTAAGGAGCTCAAGAGGCTTAAGATGATGTCTCCGATGAGTCCTGAAGCTACGGTTGTAAGGAATTACATAGATACTATGACATCTCTCCCGTGGAATAAGCAGACAGAGGACGCCCTCAATATTCAAAAGGTCAAGGAGAGGCTCGACGCCGATCACTACGGATTAAAGAAGGTCAAGGAGCGTGTTCTTGAGTTTCTCTCCGTGGTAAAACTTACCACAGAGGTCAAGGGCACTATTCTCTGCTTCGTCGGTCCTCCCGGTGTCGGCAAGACATCACTGGGAAAATCGATCGCCAACGCTATAGGCAGAAAATTTGTGCGGTTTTCCCTCGGGGGTATCCGGGATGAAGCTGAGATAAGGGGGCACAGGAGGACATATATAGGTTCAAGACCCGGAAGAATCATACAGATGCTCAAGAAAGCACAAAGCAAGAACCCCGTTATTATGCTCGATGAGATAGACAAACTGAGCGCTGATTTCCGCGGTGATCCCGCGAGCGCTCTTCTCGAGGTTCTCGACCCGGAGCAGAACAGAAATTTTATAGATAATTATCTCGAGGTTGATTTTGATGTTGGTAAGGTGATGTTCATCACTACAGCTAACGTTCTTCATACTATACCTCCCGCGCTCAGGGATAGAATGGAGATTATCCGTCTGCCGGGATATCTGCAGTATGAAAAAATTGAAATAGCAAAGAGATTCCTGATGAAGAAACAGA
The DNA here is from genome assembly GCA_964554125.1 of uncultured bacterium. Lineage (GTDB taxonomy): Bacteria > Krumholzibacteriota > Krumholzibacteriia > Krumholzibacteriales > WJIX01 > JAGHBT01. Next base: position 9,520 of record CAZKNG010000057.1, read on the forward strand.
TGCTCGAGCATGGAATAAAGAGAAAGCAGCTGAATATTACTCCCGCTACTATGCGTGATATAATACAGTTTTATACCAGGGAGTCGGGAGTAAGAGAACTTGAAAGAAAGATTGCTGAAATTTGCAGAAAGGTTGCCAGGAAAATTGCCGAAGCGGAGGGTGATTTTGATGGAACGGTGAGAATTACAAAGAAGAATCTGCCGGACTATCTTGGTATCCCTTCATATCAGGAGAGCGAAATCGATCAGAAAATGACTGTTGGAATGGCAACCGGACTGGCGTGGACACAATCCGGCGGAGAAATCTTAAATATAGAAGTTACACTTATGCCCGGAAAAGGGGAGTTGATACTTACCGGACAGCTTGGAGATATTATGAAGGAATCGGCAAGAATAGCATTAAGTTATGCCAGAAATAAAGCGAGGTTGCTTAATCTGGACAATGATTTCTTCTCCTCTGTCGATCTGCATGTGCATGTTCCCGAAGGAGCGATTCCAAAGGACGGGCCGAGTGCCGGAATATCGATGGCGACAGCCATGATCTCTTCTTTCTTCGACATACCTGTCCGCAGAGATGTTGCTATGACTGGAGAGATGACATTAAGAGGCAAGGTGCTGCCTGTCGGCGGAATAAAAGAGAAATCAGTGGCGGCTCTCAGGGCCGGCGTCAAAACACTCCTTCTTCCGAAGGCGAACAAGAAGAATATCAAGGAGCTTCCAAAGCAGGTAAAAGATAATGTTAAGATAACAGTTGTTGATTCGATGGATGAAGTTTTGCCGCATGTTCTTTCAAAAAAGCTTTCCTGGGGAATTAAGAGGAGGCATAGAACGGGAGGATTGTTTAAGAGGCAGCCTTCTCAATCGGCAAATTGAGACAACGCTTTTAAGATAAACACAGGGTAAGGGATCTATGAATCAGGTTATGCTTTCTCCGGGGCCGGTTTATTTACGCCATTCTGTTCTGGAGAAGGCTCATTCCGCTCATCATAGAACAGACTCATTCAGAAAATTAATTGTAGAGATTGAAAGGATGGTCCGGGAGGTTCTTGGAACTGAATCTCCGGTTTACGTTATTACCGCTTCCGGTACCGGTGTTATGGAGACGGCTGCCGTTAATGTAACCCGCCCGGGATCGCGTGTTCTTGTCATCTCCGGCGGAAAGTTCGGAAGGAGGTGGGAAGAGATATTTGATGTTTATAACTGCCGCGTGGAGAGTCTCCGTTTTGAGCCCGGAAAGAAGTTCGATATCCCCGCGATGCTAGAGAAGATAGAAAGGGTAAACCCTGAGTGTGTGGCTGTTACACACGTTGAATCGTCAACGGGAACACTTTTCCCCCTCAGGGAATTCTCCACCGCTCTTAGCGGAAAGGGGCCCATTCTGCTGGTTGACGCAATCGCTTCACTCGGCGTGGAAGATATCAGGATGGATGAATGGGGAATAGATATTGTTGTTTCGGCAGGCCAGAAGGCTTTTGCCTCTCCGGCCGGAGTTGGAACTCTTTCTTTGAGCAAAAGAGCGATGAAACTGGCTGAGGAATGCGGAAGGCCTTTGTATTATTTTTCTCTGCCGAGATATGAAAGGGGCAGAAAAAACGGAGATACACCTTTTACACCTGCTATTCAGTCAGTTCAGATGCTTCATTATTCTCTTTCAGTCCAGGAGGATTACGGCTGGTCTGAAATGAAAAGGAGGCACAGAGAATCTTCAAGAGCGATAAATTCAGCGTACAGGCATCTTAATCTTATCAACATTTCAGAATATCCGTCGTCAGCCGTTCAAGCGGTGCTTATGCCCGGCGGACTTGACAGCCGGAAATTTGTTGAAATTCTCGCTGAAAGATACAACATCATAGTCGCGGGCGGACAGGAAGAGCTCAAGGGCAGAATAATCAGAACGGGATTTACCGGCCTCTGCAGCTGGGAACGTTTAGATTACGCGGTACGGAAAATAGGGGAATTGCTTGCTTCTGAGGGTGTTGCGGTGGATGTGGGCGCCGCGTCAGATGAGTTGCTTGCCGTAGAGGGGCAGAAGGATATTTTCAGTTGAAGTTCAGCTTCCAGGGGGCTGTCTGTTGTAATAATTACAGATGATCTTCTACAGAGAAAAATATCGGGGATTAATTAACTTGACAGATTTGACACTTAAGTGGTAAAATCAATACTGGAGGTGGTATAGGTGTATCTAAAAACACCTATAAAACGTATAGTATTGATAGCACTTACTGCAGTATCCTTATTATTCGGTATTCTTACGGGGAATGAGAATTTCATGTTGGAACTGCCCGTCTATGACGACCTTAAATGTGAGATATGTCATGAAACCTCAAATCCCGTTACCGGTGACGCCGAGTTGAACCCGTTCGGGACAGATTTTCACGCGAACGGGGACACGTGGGACGAAACCCTGGCCAATATGGATTCTGACGGCGACGGTCACAAAAATGGTATAGAAATAGGGGATGAGGACGGAGACGGGGTTACCCCAAACACTGAAATAAGGAGCAATCCGGGCGACTCTCTCGATAAACCGAGTTCAATCACTAAAGAAACGTGGGGTGTAATAAAGAGTCTTTATAAGGAAAGGTAGAAGCGCTATTTAAGCGGATAATTTTTTTACGCTGAAATCTCCTGCGGGGAGATTTTTTTATTGGGTTAATCGATCTTTCTTAATCTCAAGTTTCAGGCAGATAGAGCTTTTTTCCTCCCTCTCTATTCTCGTAAAAAAGTACTTCCTCAGAATTTCAATTCATGACTTACAGAACCTCCCCGGGTATTATTGACTAATGAAGTAGAAAGATGTTGCATCGGCAGTCATTTTTAAATAGACTTCCCTACGGATTGAATGATCGATTATAAAAGGAGGGTTATGTCTGCTACGGTAATAGTCGGAGGGCAGTGGGGAGATGAAGGTAAAGCTAAAATCGTTGATTTTCTTATGTCCGAACATGAGGTGGTTATAAGATTTCAGGGGGGAGCCAATGCCGGACATACAGTTGTCTCAGGTGACAGGAAGTTTGCTTTTCACCAGATACCTTCTGGGATTCTCTATCCCGGCATAACGGCGATTCTTGCCAATGGAATGGTGATAGATCCCTTCTCATTTATAGAGGAGTTAGATGAACTCATAACGAATGGAGTTGACACAGAGGACAAGTTGTTTATAAGTTCCGCGGCGCATATCGTTATGCCGTATCACAAGATTATTGATAATCTCAGCGAAAGTGACCTCGAAGAGAGATCTATAGGGAGTACGGGCAAAGGGATCGGCCCGGCTTATTCCGAAAAACATTCAAGACGGGGTATCAGGATGGAGAGTTTCCAGCTGGAAAAGAAGGAACTCTTCGATCTTGTCTCGGAAAATGTTGAGTATGCCAACAAAAAACTCGAGCTTTATAACGCTCCCGTTCTTTCACCTCAGAAGATAGCTTCTGATATAGTAAATATCAGGGATGTTATGGTTGGTTTTATAACAGATACACATCCTATGATTTCCCGTATGGTTTCTGAGGATAACAGGATCATGCTGGAGGGAGCTCAAGGGGGGCTTCTCGACATTGATCACGGAACATATCCTTACGTTACCTCGAGCAACTGCACTATAGGGGGTGCAATAAGCGGCAGCGGAATACCTCCGTCGATTATAAACAGATCGATAGGTATTTTCAAGGCCTACACGACGCGTGTTGGAAACGGTCCGTTCCCCACTGAATTAGATGACGATAAGGGCCGGTATCTGCAGAAGAAGGGCAGCGAATTTGGAACAACAACCGGACGTCCGAGAAGGTGCGGATGGTTCGACCTTGTAGCGGCGAGATACACAACTGGAATAAACGGCCTCTCAGAAATCGCGTTAACCAAACTGGACGTGATGTCGGGGCTGAGAAAGATAAAGATATGTGTAGCATACGAAGTGGATGGAGAGAGGATCAGCTGTTTCCCGTCCGGCTTCAATGTGCTGAAAAAATGCGAGCCTGTCTATGAAGAGATGGAAGGCTGGGACGAGGAAATAGATCCCGCGGGCGGTTATAAATCCCTTCCGGCAGCAGCTCGAGCCTATATAGAGAGAATAGAGAAAGAACTTGATGTTTTCGCGACTTTTATCTCTGTCGGCCCTGAAAGAAATGAAACGATAATAAGAGAAAGATAGACAGGTATAAAAGCCCCGCTCTGTTTTTTAAGGCCGTAGCGAAAAAAATAAAAGCACCTGAGTTCTCTTACTATTTGACAGAAGCGGTTTCTATTATTAACTTTTATCGTCAGGATTGAGAGTTTAACAAAACCGGAGGAATAACAGAAAGATCGGGGCGCTTAACTTTCAAAGGCGCCTCCGAGCGGGAGGGTGAAGCGGAGGACAGCCTTCGCTCCTCAAACGTTTAGAAGCAATTAACAGGGGCCGCTAGCTCATCCGGCAGAGCATCTGCCTTTTAAGCAGGTGGCGCCAGGTTCGAGTCCTGGGCGGCCCACTTTAACTTCATAATAACACCATCTCAGCAGGTAGAGACTTTAAGCATTACAACCGCGTTATATACCCCACACACTTATTTTAAGGCCAATTTTTAAATATTTATATTGATTAGATTTTTCCCCTACGGCAATATCTAAGGAAGATATTGCGGTTTTTCCTGAAAGGGGTAATATAAATTGGCGTATGTTCCCCTCCATGTACATACTATCAACAGTCCATACAGGGGGATGCTGACCTGCAAGGAGCTGATCGAACAGTCTGTCCGGAAAGGGTTCGAGGCGGTTGCCGTTACCGACTGCTGGAATACCTACGCGCATCACAAGTTCTACAGGCTGGCAAGAGAGGCCGGGATAAAACCGGTACTTGGTCTCGAGGTCCGTCACGAATCTCTTTCCGGAAGAGACGGTTTTTATCATCTGACATTATTAGCCGAAACAGACAGAGGATATGAGAACATCGTTTCTCTCGCGGCTCTGCACTATGCCAAAAAGAGCTCAAAATATGTGACAGCAGAGGAGATGGCCGAGAGGAGCGAAGGAATAATCG
>CAZKNG010000058.1:0-14216 GCA_964554125.1 uncultured bacterium
ATAATCGCTCTTGACGCCCTTCTGAAAATATCAACAAACAAAACTTTACCGCGGAAGAGATCCGCCGACTCGGTTAAAACCCTCCTTAATCCTGAAAATATTCTCCTGATCGGAGCATCCGCCGGAAGAACCAATATGGGAAGAATAGTTCTCAATAATCTTAGCGAGAGCAAAATTATTCCCAAAGAGAAAATATTCCTTCTACATCCCGACCCTCAGGTTAGCGAAATAGAAGGATTCAAAACCTATAATTCCCTCGATGAAATAAGCGGAAAAATAGACCTCACTGTTTTTACAATTCCGGCAAGCGACAATTCCATCGAACTTATAGAGAAATTAATAGACAATTCAAAGACTGAGTCACTGATAATAATATCGGGTGGATTCGAAGAAACTGAGAAAGGAAAGGGTTATTCGGAGAGAATAAAGTCGTCTCTGGAGAAAAAACGAAAATCCTCCTCCCACCCTACCGTTATTAACGGCCCCAACTGTATGGGAATAGCATCCGGACCCGGCGGCTACAATACTTTCTTCATTCCGAAATACAAACTCTCTTTCGATGGGAAGTTGGGCGGAGAAAGCGCGTTTATAAGTCAGAGCGGCGCGTTTCTCGTATCTATGATGAGTGTATTAAACGATGTGAATCCGGCTTATATGATAACAGTCGGGAATCAGCTCGACCTTACTATCCCCGACTATCTCTTATCACTCGGAGACAATTCAAAGCTCGACATATTCTTTCTATACATAGAAGGCTTTAAACCTTTCGACGGGAAAAGATTCCTTGACGCGGCAGGGAAAATAACCCAATCGGGAAAAAAGATCGTAGTTTACAAATCTGGCAGAAACCCCGAAGGAGCGGCGGCGGTAGCCTCCCATACGGCGGCGATGGCTGGAGATTACTTCATTTTCAGACGTTTAATGAATGACGCCGGCATACTGGTCGCCGATTCGATTGCTGATTTTGAAGATTACATGAAAATATTTTCATTTCTCTCCGGGAAAAGCCCCGGCGGCCGCAGGGTAGGCATAATAAGCGACGCGGGTTATGAATGTTCCTCCGCTTCCGACAATCTCGGCGGACTGCGGCTCGCAAAGTTAAAAGGTAAAACCATTTCAAAACTCAAAGGTAATCTGCCATCGGGAATCGTAGATATAAAAAACCCCGTGGACACAACACCTGCCGTGGATACCGCTAATTTCGGTAAATGCGCTCAATATCTGATAGATGATCCGGGCACTGACTGCATTTTAATATCCAACGTGGCCGCGACCTTTACACAGGAAAACCTCGAGAAGGGAGATGGTCACAACGAGGATATTCGAAACAAAAGCTCTCATCCGAATACAATTATAGGCCTGGTAGAAAGTACGGATAAACCGGTTGCGGTTTCCCTCAACGGCGGCAAAATATACGACCCTGCCGCGCGGATGATGGAAAAGGCCGGAGTCTGCGTGTTTAGAAAAATCGACCGCGCAATCAAGGCCCTTGATAAATTTGTCAGCTACAGTTAGATTATAATACCGTGCGTGTTTCTACTAATTACCGGGAACTTAAGCTCAAGCGGTTCTTATTCGATATATACGTTAACGGATATAAAAATATACAATAAGCAGTTCACTATAGCGCAAAAAGAAACCTGAAATAACCTCGGAGGCAGAATGCAGATCAGCATTGAAGGGCTTAACAAAACTTACAGAGGGGGACACAAAGCCTTAAGCGGGCTTACACTGAAAATAAACAACGGCATCTTCGGCCTTCTGGGGCCTAACGGAGCGGGCAAGACAACCCTGATGAGGATCCTTGTAACTCTTATAAAGCCGACATCCGGCAATGTCACTATCGACGGTTATGATCTGGCAGAAAACAGAAAAGAGATAAGAAGCATGATAGGGTATCTACCTCAGCAATTCCAGTCGTTTCCAAAGCTTAAGACCTGGGAATTCTTAGACTACTCCGCCGAACTCGGCGGCGTGAGAAGTAAAAAAACCAGAATGAAGATGGTTGACCGGCTCTTAGAGCAGGTCGGACTGTATGATTCAAGAGACAAAAGGGCTGCTAAACTCTCCGGAGGGATGAAACGCAGGCTTGGAATAGCACAGGCCCTGGCTGGAAACCCAAGAATATTGATCGTAGATGAACCCACGACAGGACTTGATCCTGAAGAACGGATCCGTTTCAGAAACCTGCTTTCAGAGATGAGCGAAAAGGATATGATCATAATTCTTTCCACTCACATTGTAGGTGATATTTCAAGTACCTGCCTTGATATGGCCCTTCTTAACTCTGGAAGACTCGCGTTTTCCGGCGCTCCGGAAGAACTTATTGAAATGGCAAAGGGGCATACATGGAAGATAAACGCGACCGACAGTGAACTTGAACAAATTAAACAGCGGTATTCCGTTATATCGACTTTTCCGTCTGTAAACGGCTGGGAAGTACATCTTGTAGCTGACGAGCTGGAAAGATTAAGTGGCGAAACACTCGAGCCCGGACTGGAAGAGGCGTACGTATACTTTCTCGAACATTACACGAACCCGGACTATGAAAAATTCTGATTATTCTCTGAGGGGAATAGGATGATCTGCAAGAGGTAATTTATATGGATTGGATCTACAATATTCAGGTAGTAGCTAAATTCGAAATCAAAACGCTTCTGAGGAGCTGGTTTTTCAGGATTTTTGCCGTCCTGTCATTAGTTGTCATAGCACTCTTTGACCTTGTTTTCTTTACCAACATTGCTCCACTTCCATGGTCCTTCCGGGCAATTCCATCGTCGATTCCATATACAAATATTCTATTCTTAAACCTCGCGCAGGCTGTTATCGCGGTTTTTCTATCTTCAGACTTTTTAAAGCGCGATAAGAAACTCGATACCACGGAAGTTATATACACAAAACCGGTTTCCAATCCGGTATATATCGCCGGCAAGACGGCCGGGATTCTAGTTACATTTCTCGGTCTCAATGTCGCGGCTCTTATTATAGCGGCAGTTTACAATATATTTTTCGCCCATTCCGGATTTATACCAGTATCTTACCTCCTGTACCCTCTTATTATAAGCCTTCCTACTATAATGTTTATACTCGGGCTTTCCTTCCTTATTATGGTTGTTATCCGAAACCAGGCGGTCACTTTCATACTTCTGCTGGGGTATATCGCGGCAACTCTCTTTTATCTTTCTTCAAAGTTCTACCGCCTATTTGATTATCTGTCCTTTAACGTTCCACTTATGTATTCCGGGATAACAGGGTTTGGAAATACAAATCAGCTGCTTATACACAGGGGGATCTATCTCTGTCTCGGCATTTCGTTTATTTTCATCACGGCCAGGCTGCTCAAGAGACTGCCTCAATCAAAAAGATCGACACGTCTCTCGGTAATCTTTTCCGGTGTTTTTCTTATATCAGCCCTTATCCTGTCCTCTGTTCATATAAATGGAATAAAGGAAGGGGAGAAAAGAAGAGAAGAAATAATAAATATCAACAACTCCCTTGAGAAGCTTGCAAAGGTCGAAATAAATAGATGCGGACTGGAGATAACGCATAAGGGGGATAAAATTCACGCGGAGGCATCTCTTGAAATTATAAACAGGTCGAAGCTGCCGGCCCGGAAATATATCTTCAACCTGAATCCGGGACTTAATATAGAGGAGATAAAAAGAAAAGGCAGAAAGATCCCTTTTAAGAGGAATATTCACCTGATATCCGTAACTCCCGATGTTGAGCTTGGACCTTCAGCCGTAGATTCACTTACTATCAGATACTCCGGAAAAATAGACGAGAACGCCTGCTATCCTGATATCAAATCTGAAACAATAAATGAGGACTACCGCATAGCATTCATGAATATCAAAAAAAGGTACAGTTTCATCTGTAACGACTACCTTCTTCTGACACCTGAAACTCAATGGTATCCAACTTCAGGACCGGGATTCAGAGAAGATCATCCTGCGTCATTCAATAGAGATTTTGTTTTATTCGATCTAAAGGTTAAAACCGGTTCCGGCCTGACAGCCGTATCACAGGGAAAGAGAGCGGAAATTAGTGAAGGAGTATTTACCTTTACAACCGACGCACCTCTTCCCGGTCTCTCTCTGGTGATAGGAAACTATGAGAAAAGGAGCACTCTGGCTGATTCTACCCGCTGCAATCTCTACACGATAAAGGGGAATGACTACTTTATAGAATATTTTGATTCAATCGGGGATACTATTCCCCAGCTTATAAAAGATGAAAAACAGAATTACGAAAATGCCCTCGGACTGTCCTCCGCGTATCCCGGGATATCGCTGGTTGAAGTTCCGGTCCAGTTTTACTGCTACAGCAGATTATGGACACTCGGATACGAAGTTGTGCAGCCGGAGATCGTTCTGCTCCCCGAAAAGGGTATAAATATAGAAGGTGCCGATTTCAGGAGAATGGCGTGGAGGAACAAGAGAAGGAGTGAGAGAACAAACGAAACGACAGCGGCGGCAGAAAAGCAGGCGGATATGTTCAGGGATTTCATCTCCAGGACTCTAACCGGAGAGATTAATCCTTCCACTCTCAGAAGGGGACCTGAATCAAGCGAAATAAGCTACAGTATATTCCCCTTCTACTACAGCTTTATCAGTCATATAGAATCGGCGGAATGGCCCGCGCTGAATATAGCCCTGGAATCATATCTTTCAGAACCGCTTGAATCTCCTCCCTCCCGTTTCCTGAGATTTGTAAGGGGAATAACCGATATAGAAAAAGCCAATATCGAACTTTCCAAAAACAGCCTGGAGAAAATACTTAAGGACCCTGAAAAACGTGATATCACTCGTTTTGTTATTAATATGAAAGGTAAATTCCTCTTTAACCTTCTCGCCGTTAAAATAGGCGAAGAAGATCTGAGAAGTTATATAGCCGATATCATGAAACAAAACAGATTCTGTGATATCAGCGGGAGAGAATTTGCAGCCGGCATTGAAGAAAGATTCGGTATAGATATCAAACCTTATATTGATAACTGGTACACAAGTGATGATGTCGCGGGGTTCGTCCTGAACGATATAACAACATACAAATTCACTGAGAATGAAAGGACCCGTTTCCAGGTTAAATTCAAAATTACCAACAGAAAGAGCGCCGGCGGGATTGTTAAGATAACCCTCAAAAAAAGAGAACAAAGAAGGTTTGGCCGCCGGAGGGCGCGCGATACTGAAGAAGAGGATTCATCGGTCGAACGCCGGATATTTGTAGGCGGGAACCAGACAAAAGAGATAGGGGTAGTGCTTAATTACGAACCGAGGACAATGACTGTTAATACCATGATTTCCAGCAACCTGCCTTCAACATACGACGAAAACTTCAGCGACTTCGAGCTTAACAAAAACGCGAAACCTTTCGAGGGTGAACGGGTTGTTGAAACCCCTGCCGCCGCGGCCCGCCCGGGAATAATAATAGTTGATAATGAAGATCCGGGATTTAAGGCTGAAGGGAAAAAAGAGAGAAGCCTGCTTAAGAAAATAGTTCCGCGTTTACTCGAGAAAGAAGATGAAGATAAATACTCCGGTCTTAGATTCTGGGAATCCACACATAGATGGAAGGCTACGATAAATGCCAATTATTACGGCGAAATAATTAGAAGCGCTCACTTTACAAGCTCCGGTGACGGGAACCTTAAAGCGTCCTGGGAAACAGAGATAGCAGAAAAAGGATATTATGATATTTATTGTTATATCAGCAAAGTCCAATCACCATGGCGCCGAAGACAGGAGGAAAAAAAGAGTGAAGGCAGATATCACTATTACATCGATCATGACGACGGCGTTGAAGAAGCAACCGTTGACCTCGGCAGCGCCTCTGAAGGCTGGCATTTCCTTGGATCCTACTATTTTTCAAGGGGTGAAGCCAGGATAGAACTATCCAATGAAACGGAGGAAAGATTCGTAATCGCTGACGCCGTAAAATGGATAAAACAGTAATATAGGCTTAATAATATCCCATCCGATAAGCTGGCTTCCTACTCACCGATAATCTTAACCATCACGCGTTTATCTCTTCTGCCGTCGAATTCGCCGTAGAATATCTGCTCCCAGGGGCCAAAATCGAGTTTACCCTCAGTAACGGCTACTACAACCTCCCGCCCCATGACCTGGCGTTTCAGGTGAGCGTCTCCATTATCCTCCCCGGTCAGATTGTGCCTGTATCTACTGACAGGTTCATGAGGAGCCAGATCTTCCAGCCACCTCTCATAATCGGCGTGAAGACCCTTCTCGTCATCATTGATAAAGATACTGGAAGTGATGTGCATAGAGTTTACAAGGATAAGTCCCTCTGTGATGCCGCTCTCAGCCAGACAGCCGCTGACCTCTGAAGTAATGTTTACAAAGGCCCTTCTGGTGGGAATATTAAACCACAGTTCTTTCTTATAGCTCTTCATTTCAACCTCCCTGAAGGTCTTTAGTATCCCAGATTCCACTCAGCAAGTAAATAGCTCATTCCCGCTTTCGACAAGGTCCTATTTCGTATATTAAAAATTGTGTAAATGTGTTTAGATTTGTACATCTATTATACACTTTCTCTAATTCCCTAATATTAAATGAATTACAAACATAATAACCTGAATCAAAAAAGAGTTACATGTACAGGTTAACACTTTTTTCATAATTAAAACCCTTTTATCTGTTTGCCCGCGGGAAAATTATCGCAAAATTCTTATAATCTTTAATATTTCCTAACTTTTTTAATATAAGAAAGATACAGATCGAACACACCCCTCCAATCTGTGCTTCTATATATCGTATAAAGATCAGATGTCAATACTGGTACAGACCTTGACTATAAAAATAATATCGAGAGGGCAACAAATGGTCAATTCGCCCCCCGAGTGAGCGGTGAAAACCAGATATAACCTCCTAAATCTCCCCCGCCGCCGGAGGGGAATCTTTAAAAAAGGCAAATCCGGCCTCTGACGTGTTCCCGGCGGGGGAGATAAAAATATAAATTATTACTGATCCGCACTCGAAGTAAGAAAGGAGAAAAAAATGTTTTCAGCAGATTGACCCGTAAATCATACGCGGTGCAGGTGGATTTTAGAACTTGAATGCAATCAAAGTCCATGCAAGAATGTTTGCCAGGCGATTGTGTAGAGATGGGACATTGAACTTTTTCCGTTTTACTGGATACTCAGCTGTTGAAATTTTATAATTTCTTTCAACAGGGAAAAAGGAGCTGACCTGACGCATCAAGTTCTAAAACTTGAAATGGCCGCCTTGATTTTCAGAAAGAAAGCCGCACTGACAGAAACTGAGATCAATTGAAGGCAGCCTGACTTTGAGACCAGGTTTTTTAAACATGCTAATTGTCAGAAAACCATAGCTCAATTCAACCAGGAAAGGAAAGCTCTCATGTTCAGCAAGATTAGAAATATGGAGATCAAAGTGTATATAGGTTTTATCCTTGTCATGTTTGCTACAATAAATATTTTCGGTTGTTCAAATGAAGAGCAGGGAATTATAAATCCACAAAAAGGAGGTAATAGGGATGAAACAGAAATAAGCGCGGGGGAACTTCATAATCAGATAATGAAAGATTACCTGATAACAGCTTATGAGGAAAATCTCTTCCAGGACTTTGGAGAGGAGGGCTGGCGGATTAAATGGGAAAAGGCAAAGCCTGCCCTGATAAAAGCATATAACCACATCATGGAAAAACATTCCCTGAAATATAGAGTGAATCGCACAGATATTGAAAAGACCATGAGAGATATAGTTTCACTCTCTAAGAACGGAGTGGATCTATTTCATCAGGAAACTGTATCTCCTGTTAAGATAGAAACAGCGGTCAACGCAGGATTTCTACCTGAAAAGGCTGGAACTCTAAACAGGGCATTCAGGATAATGCTGCAGCAGGAAGATCGCAGTATCTATCAGGCTAAAGCATTAGTGAAAATTCAGGAAAAGGAACCCGTTGTGGATATACTGGTTAACTCAACAACATTCTGGAAAGAGGTTCAATCTTTTGAGCCTGATTCCAGTGTGGGAAGAGAGAATCCTGATTCTACCGAGGATGATATCTGGGATAATTTTAAGGGATGGTGGAATTGTCATAAGGTCCAGATAAGAGAGGTCTTTGTGGGCGGTTGTGATGCTGTCGGCGGAGCTGCAGGTTCTCCATCGGGTCCGGGCGGCACAATTGCGGGAGCAGTGCTGGGTACTGCCGCGGGAAGTATTGCCTGGCCACCCTATGAATAATATTCAAAGGAGGAGTTGAAAATGAAAGTAATAAGAAAGAGATTTCTGATTATTCTGCTTCTACTTATTATCCTGGGCGGAATTATTGGTCAAATGAGCAAAACAGAACGCTCCTGGCCGGCAATAGGTCAAGAGTTGATCTGGAACTTTATTGCCGTTCTGGCAGCTGTCCTTATAAACACCATAATAACAAAAATAAGAAAGAAAGATTACACGGCTTTGGACTCCGCCGGATGGATTATGGTGTGTATAAACATAAAATTTCTGTTTGTAGAAAAACCAGAAGTTACTATCTATTCAATAATACTTTTAATATTAGGAGGAAGTATACTTTTCTATAGCTATCTGCCTCTTAAAAAAAGGTCTTGAAAACAGGGCTTTTTTAAGGGTTAAACACCTGAGGGAAAAGCAGACAGGCAGTTAAGGTGGATTTGTTTTAGAGGGCCAATTAGTATTCCCAAAGAGGAGTCAGCAGATCTCTCCTCTTCTGAACGGAAGAAAAGGGTGAGGAATTAACCCGTTTCTTGACATTGGTTACTGATATGATCGGAGGTTTATTAACTGTACTTGCTATCATAGATAATTCCACGGATAAAGAAAATAACAAATTAAACTCCCAGAAGTAATGTAATTATTCCTTCCGTAATTCGTCTGGCCGCGGCAGACTGCTGTTACAAAGGGCGTGTCATAAACTATAGTAAAGTGGCTTCTGTTCTCCTATAATGTATTTTTTCTAAGCCATATTCTGAAAAAAGGATCGTAGATCTCATATTTTTTATCTTTTTTAACAACATAATTTTTATTTACGAGAGTCTTCACGGATGACTGAACAGTCGAAGTCGAGCCCAGATTATTTTTTAGCCTTACATCATTTGAAAAAATTTCTGTTTCTCTTGACAGAGATCCCAGAACTGCTCTCTGATGCATAGATACATTGTTGTACCAACTGTAATACAACTCATTTTGAGTATGCATGAGACTCTCAACAGCAGAATCAACATCTTCTTTATTAATTATTCCGCTCCCTTCCAACCATATTTGCGAACAGAGCATCTGTACATGAAAAGGGCTGTTTTGCGATAAATTCGCTATTTCTCCGGCGAGTATTTCATCAATTTTCCTGCCGGTTGATCCAAATCTTTCTTGAATAAATTTAATCAAATCTTCTTTGGAAATAGTGTCAATAGGATAAATCTTCGCGGCTTGATAAAAGGCCCTGTCGGCATTTTCAAACATATCTCTTATAACGTGAGTTTTGCTCCCCATAAATATATAGCAAACGCCGCTGTGATGTTGAACAAACGACCTCAGATTTTTTTCAAACTCAATGCCGTTATATTTTGAGATTTCTTGAAATTCATCAAATACCACCGCGACTCTTTTGTTATATTTTTCCGCTATTCTTTGAGGTATTTCGTATACCTCTTCCAGGGCCTTACCCATACCCGAGGCGGTTCTGGAGAAATCAAAGGAAACTTTAATATTTCCTCCTTCGGTGTATTCAAAAAAAGGTATCAACTTCTGGAAAAAGCCTGTTATCTTTTCAATCTTTTCCTTTTTAGTCGAAAAGGCTTTAGTTATGGACTTCGCGTAAACTTCTATGAACTGGCCGGGAGTGGAAGCCCTTTGCAAATCAACATAAATTGTTATTACAGAAGAGTCCGCCTCAAATCCTTTCAGAACCGTTTTTATCAGAGAGGTTTTTCCCAGTCTCCTCTGGGAGTAAATAAAAAGATTCTGCGCGGATTTTATATACTTATTTATATCCTTAATCTCTTTACACCTGTTGGTAAAATACTCGCCGGTGACAGCTTCGCCGAATTTAAAGGGGTTATTCATTTTTAAGAACCTCCCGAAGATATTCTACCACTATACAATAGCGCATTACTTATATTAGTATAATTTAGTTTAGTATACTACATCGTATTAGTCAAGCGAAATAAGATAGAAAAATTGTTCTTACTCATAATTGGTATAGTTAGCATTGTAATATATTCATGCATATTGAACATTCCCCCCATAAAAATAGAACTGCCAGATGAAACAGAAGGAAACTTTCTCACCGCAGACGCTGTTAAATGGTTAAAGCAATAAAGTTTAAAAATAAGCTGGAATCTTAGAAGGATATTTGGAATACTATAAAAAAAACTGGAGATTGATATGAAAAAAATGTCATTTACAAAATCCCTTCGGGTTTCCCTTCTTGCCGGCGCATTTATAATTCCCCTTATAAGTCATAATCTATACGCCGCTCAAACACTGACACTTGAGAAAGCCCTTGAGATCTCAATGGAAAAAAGCCCCTCTATCAGGCAGTCGAGACTGAACCTGAAACGAAGCAGAGCGTCACTTGACGCCGCCAGGGCCCGGCTTAAATCAAAATTCAGCCTCTCTCTTACTCCGCTTAACTATTCCAACAACAGGAATTTCGACGATTTCTCCTCCACCTGGTACACTAAGGAAACAAAACAATCCTCGGGGCGCTTTACAATCGAGCAGCCTATTAAATGGACAGACGGAACCCTTTCACTTATAAACAGATTCTCCTGGAGGGAATCGTACAGCAGTCAGGTAGATAAAACAGACAGGACATACACAAACGATTTCTATATCAGCTTCCAGCAGCCTATTTTCACTTATAACAGAACCAAGCTGGAACTCGAGAATCTGGAGCTGGATCTTGAAAGAAACAGGCTGCAGTATATTATCCAGCGCCTCTCGCTCGAAAAACAGGTCACCGAGTATTTCTTTGATGTTTATCAGACCAAGAAAAGTCTGGAAATCGCCGAAGAGGATTTCAAGAACAAAACCGACAGCTATAATATAATGAAAAACAAGGTTGAAGCCGGTATCGGAAAGAAAGAGGACCTCTATCAGGCCGAACTCAATATGGCCAAAAGCAAATCAGAACTACAGGACCGGCGCGTGCAATTGGAAGACGCGCTGGATAATTTCAAGAAACTGCTCGGGATATCAATCTACGATGAAATTTCAATAGCGGCTGACGTTTCGTACATTCCCGTCGAAGTCGATTTAGAGAAAGCGATTGAGCACGGAATGAAAAACCGTATGGAAATACGCCAGTCGAAGATCGAGATCAAGAACGCGGAGAATGACCTCATAGAAACAAGCGCCAACAATGAATTCAAGGGAAATATCGACCTCTCATACGGAAGTACCGGAATGGATGAAGAGTTCAGCAATCTCTATGATTCTCCGGATAAAGACCAGCAATTCCGTGTAACACTGGAAGTCCCCCTCTGGGACTGGGGCGAGAAAGAATCGATGATTGAAGCCTCAAAAGCAACGATTGATTCCAGAAAACTCGATCTTGAAAATGAAAAAAAGGATATAATGATCGGAATAAGAGAGACATACCGCAACCTGCAGAATCAGGTAACACAGATCGAGATAGCGGACCAGAATGTCCGCCTGTCAAGACTGACATACGAGATCAATCTTGAAAGGTATAAAAACGGAGACCTGACCAGCAAAGACCTCAATGATTACCAGAACCAGCTTTCACGCGAGAAGAATTCAAAGATTTCCGCGCTCATCCAATACAAACTCTATATTCTTGAAATGAAGATCAAATCACTATGGGATTTTGAAAATAATCGTTCAGTCTTAGACCAGATACAATAAGGAGAAAACAGTGAAAAGAATTATAATATATATCGCCGTCCTTTTATTCTTAGCCTCCTGCGGCGGCGATGATCTTGGTTCAGACAGCAGTCTTCGAACTCCCGTCTCTGTAACGGTAATCAAACCTTCATCGATAGAAGAATATATAACTGCTACAGGGACTATTAAAGCGGTTAAAAGTGCTTCGATCAACTCTGAAAACACCGGTTCCTATAGACTCGAAAAGAACCCCCGTACCGGAAAACCGTTCGCGGCGGGTGATCATGTAAAAAGAGACGAACTTGTCATATCTCTTGAAAACCCGGAGCTGAAGAACAATATCAAAATAAAGTCGAAAGAACTCGAACTTGAGACCTCCAGACTCGAATATGAAAAGCAGAATTCTCTCTACGACAAGGGAGGAGTTACATACCGGGAGCTGAAAGACGCCGAGAGAGCAAGTATAGAGGCAAAGTACAATTATGAATACGCCAAAATACAGCTCTCCAAGCTTAAGACACGCGCCCCTTTCGAAGGTATAATCACGGACCTTCCCTACTATACCCCGGGAACAGAGATCGAATCGGGTTTGAAGCTCGTTGAGATAATGAATTATAATTCCCTCTATCTTGAACTGAATATTCCCGGGAGGGATTTTGACCGGGTTGAGACCGGCCAGAAAGTCAGAGTTACACATTACACTCTCGCTGAAGATACCCTTTACGGTGAGGTTTCGCAGAAAGAACCGACTATAAATGCTGATACAAGGTCATTTATGACCAGAATAACGATCGACAACCCCGATCTACTTTTCAGACCGGGCATGTTCGTTAAGTCTGAAATAACTATAGCCGAAAAAGACAGCGCCATTGTAATTGCTAAAGATATTATCCAAATAAAGGGAAAGGGGAAAACGGTCTATACAGTACGCAAGGGCGCCGCTAATGAAAGGATTATCGAAACGGGGATTGAAAACCCGGACAGCGTTGAAGTCACCGGCGGGCTTGACCTTAATGACCGTCTGGTTGTCAAGGGATTTGAAACACTCCAACATCATTCAAAGGTAAAGGTGCTTAGATAGATGAACGCCGCGGGATTGAGAATAGAGAGGGAAAAACGCGGAATCCCCGCCGGCCGGTAGTTCTTTTAAGGATCCGGGAGAAAACAGTAATATGGAAAAGATTTCCAGATTTTCAGTTAACCAGCCCGTAACGGTTATGATGTTCGTGCTGGCAATTTTTCTTATAGGCGCGATATCTTTTCAACGTCTCGGCATCGAAATACTGCCCGACCTTAACAATCCCAGACTGTTCATAGAACTGGAGGCCGGCGAGCGTCCCCCCGGAGAGATTGAAAATCTCTTCATAGAACAGATTGAATCACTGGCAAGCAGACAGAGAGGTGTTACCGACGTTACCTCGAAGATCAAAACAGGTTCAGCTCTCACGACCGTCAAGTACAGCTGGGATACCGATATGGACGAAGCCTTTCTTAACCTTCAGAAAACCGTGACAGATTTTGGCCAGCAGATTGACGTCGAAGATATCTCTATATCCCAGTACGACCCTAATGCTCAGCCTGTGATGACGATAGCCCTCGCCCATCCCGAAATTGACGATATGAACGACCTCAGATTAGTAGCAGAAGACTATATTCAGAACGAACTGATCCGCGTCGACGGCATAGCGGAAGTTAAAATATCAGGCGAAGAGGAAAAGGAGGTTGTAATTGAAACCGACAGCTATCTGCTGGACGCTTTCGGAGTAACAACATCTGATATTTCAAACCGGATAAACAGCTTCAATCAGAATATATCCGGGGGTTCCGTAGTCGAAATGGGTCTTAAATATATCATCAAAGGTGTAACTATCTTTGAATCATTAGATGATATAAAGAATCTTATTATCACTTACAAAAATACAGCAGAGGGCGGAGAAGAAAGAAGCGAATCTTCCCCGGTTTACCTCAAAGATGTGGCAGTTGTAACAAAAAGGAACAAAGATCCTGAAAATATCGTTTATCTGAACGGCAAGAGATGTGTGGGGCTCGGCATATACAAAGAAACGAAGTTTAATACGGTTGAAGCGGCTGAAAAGGTAACCGCGAGACTGTCGGGTATCAGAAAGGCCCTCCCCGGCTATCGTCTGACCATAGTCGAGAATCAGGCGGACTATGTTAATTCCGCGATAGATGAAGTCCAGCAGACCGCGCTTATCGGAATATTCCTTGCCGTAGTGATACTCTTCCTGTTCCTGAGAAGGATCGGGGCAACAGCTATAATAAGCGTCTCGATACCTATTTCAGTTATAGCGACATTTACCCTTATGTATTTCAAGGGGCTTACTCTGAATATCATGACTCTCGGCG
>CAZKNG010000059.1:0-14112 GCA_964554125.1 uncultured bacterium
ATGCTGTCAGAGGCCTCCTACGCGCGCCCTAGAACCGTCATAAACTCTCCGGCCGTCATAAGCTCAGGAGCGACCGCGACTCCCGTTCCGTCGCCGAGTCCAGACGGGATGATGTAGTCGCCCACCCGCACTGACCCGGCCACTTTCACGGGCACCTGGCCGAGAAACGCGACCTTTTCATATTTATCCTCATCCTCCGGTTCCGGCATATTGCCCAGAACTATCGGAGCCCTTGAGACGACCATGATCTTGTGGGCTCCGGAGGTCGACTTGGAAATTCTGCCGCCGGTGACTCCGACGATATCCCCCGGTTCCATGACCTCGCTGATCTCGGCGCGCTCCAGCCATTCAGCGTAATCGGCTGAGCCGGATTCATAAGCCACACCGAGGTTATCCCAGAAAAACCCCTGCGTTATAGCTGTACGTGCGACCTGAGCGGCAAGTGAAGCGGTCGCCGCCGCTATCAGCGAAGGTATCGGAGGGCAGGCCACAACTCCGAATCCCGCGCATCCGTTCGCCGAGGATGCCGCGCCGGCGAGTTCTATTCCCGCCACGGTTATCTCTATAACATCGATCGCGGTCATCAGGTCATACTCCGGATCCTTGAACACATCCGCCGAGCTCTGTCCCTCGATCCGGCCCCGGAACCCCCTCGGATCTATAAAACTGACGAAGTTGTTGTCGCTGTCCGCGTTCTCGCTCACAGAGATGGCGATTCCCTGTTTTCTGCCGGAGACCGTAAGCGGATAGCTTGAAAGATCGCCCTGCTGCCCGTCCGCCGAGCTGAATATACGGACCCGCCCAGCGTCATCCACGGTCATTCTGTCAACGGTCCCGTTCGATACGCGAAGCGGCACCGGGATGGCGGAGGCGTCTATGTGGAGGCCGGCGTCCGGAGTCTGTGTGCCGATTCCCACATCCCCCCCCTCCAGCAGTATGTTGCCGCCCGTGGTGTAGAGATGCACATCATCGCCGCCCGACCGTTTCAACCCGTGATCAGGGTCGCAAAGCAGAAATCCTCCTTCTGTGGAGGTCTTTCGGGAAGTGACGTAACCCTCCACGTCTAAGTCCCCCTTCATCGCTATCTTTCCGTATGAGTATATACGCATCCTTTCAATGGCGTTGGTGCGAAAGGAAAGATCGGTACTGTCCGCTGTGCCGAAGTAGTGATAGGAGGGGTTAGTCCGGAGATTTCCCGTTATGTGCCACGTATGGGCGGGAACGGCCGGTTTTGTGTTCTTGGGCAGGAGTGAAAGACCTTCGAAATCAGATTCGGGAACTCCCGTAATCTTCTCCCACGCTACGCTCTCTATCTTCTCATTTGTGACCGAATTCGGTGCCAGTTTTTCTTCTGTTATAGAACCGTCAGCTACCGATTCTGCCTCCCGTGCCCTGAAGGCGTAAGCTGAGGTCGCCAGCTCCAGTCTGGGTACCAGCTCCGGTCCTCCCTCCACTCTCATGGAGAGAAAATAGGGACGGTCGAATGGAAGGTCGAGCGGAACGGGTGCGGGCCCGGCTCCCAGAAGCGCCCTGAATTTCCCCTTTTCGAGGACTAAATTCTTATGATCCTCCGTCCAGATCGGTTCTCCGCCGGTCGCCCTGGTATACAGAGCGAAGGTGAAGTCGTACTTGCCGTCCGGCAGTGGATCGCCGTTGGAATCGGCAAGATATCCCTCGTAGAGCATAGCGGGGGGAATGCCCGTTTCTTTATCCTCAGCGGAAGCCGTTGGCGCGGTGAAAACGATCACCGCCGCTGCCAACAGCATAGCCGCGCAGGCTGTCGCTGATATTAACTTGTATCGGCACATCGGTGTTCCTCCTGTTTAATCATCTCAGAAGTGTCATTTTTTTCGTCAGGCGCTTGCTGTCTGACCTCATAATATAGAAATAGACGCCGGAGCTGACCTGGTGCCCGGCCCTGTCGGTCCCGTCCCAGGTCGCCCTGTGGTATCCGCCCTGTTTATCATCGTCGACCAGACGTCGAATCCTTCTGCCGGAGACGTTTACTATATCTATGGTGACGCGGCCGCTCTCGGGCAGATAGTATCGTATGGTAGTTGACGGGTTGAACGGGTTGGGATGGTTCTGGAACAGGGCGGTTTCCATAGACGGCATCGAGACCTCTTCAGTCTCGAACAGTCTAACCCATTCGAGGCCCCTGGAATATTCTACCATGTACCGGTATGTCCCGCCCGGCTCCGCGTTCCGGTCCAGCAGGGAGAAGGCAAGCCCCTCCCTCTCTATCGCCGAATCGCTCAGCAGCTGCCTGCTGCCTGATTTTGTCTCTACCCTTATTACTCTGAAGCTCGCCCCGTTATCTATCTCCGAGAGCTTCCATTCTACCAAAATTCCGTCCTCGGCCCGTATCGAGGAATAGAGACGCAGAAGAGTCGCAACCACCTGATCCGGCTTCAAAAGAGCCGGCGGGCTGCTGTTGCCGTGCTTATCGTATGCGAAAAGTTTATAGTAATTGTCGTTCACATCAACTGTCCACGCGGTATCGACGACCGACGTGCCGGTCAGAGCGCGTACAGGGTCGACCGGCTCAAAATCCTCAGTCTTTCCTCGGTACAGTGAGTAGTGAGACAGATCGGCCTCGGTGTTCGGCGCCCACGATATGAGAAGATCGTCTCCCGTCTGCGTGGCGGTGAGGCTGCAGGGGGTGGCGGGAGCCAGATTATCCACCGACCAGCCGCTGTCGGGGGCGGAGATCCAGGCCCCCTCCGCGTCGCTGGAGGAGTGAGCTATGATCTGAAAGTAGTGTTTCTCGTCGCATACCCCCGTAGAATCGAATGTTGTCTGAACTACGTCGGAATAATGCTCCAGGGACGCTGCATATACGTAATTGATAAACTCCCAGTAGAATATATCTCCGTCCAGCGTCTCGGCGCGTATCTGTGCCGTATCACTTTCGGGCTCTATGTCGGAAAAAGTTTCGATCTTTATGGCGCCTGAGGCCAGCATTGTATGAACGTCGGTCGGGTTTATCGCCCTCCACACGGAGTAGTTCAGAATAGACTCATATGGCCATGGGTCCAGCCTGCTCGCGTCCCAGGCTATGTTTACGAAACCGCCCTGATCTCCAGGCACGTCCCTGACTGAGAAGATCGCCGGGGCCGGATAACCCCAGTAGCCGTTCCGCTCGATTCGAAGGCAGTAACTCAGGTAATCAGAAGGAGAGCCGATTTGAGGTCCGGCCCATGAGACCAGCGCGCCCCCCTCTCCATCGTATACCATAGCCGGATCTGTCTGGGGGCCGGTAAGATCGCATACGGCCACGCCGTTTGTTTCCCATTCTCCGAAACCCGTAGAGTTCAGATGCTGTATGTAGATATCCGGATCAGGATCGGTTCTGCCGTCCCGCCAGCAGACAAGAGAGCCGCCCAACCCGTCCCGCGTGATAACGGCGTCCGTCTGGTCGCCCTCTTCTATGCACACCGAGGCCCCGTCGGAAAGCCACGCCGGTGTTCCGTTGGAGAGAAGCTTCTGAGCGAATATATCGGCATTGCCGAGACGTTGGTCAACCCAGGCTAGAAGCACCCGGTCTTCCGAGTCGCCCGCCGCAATCACCAGCCCGCTCTGCGCTTCCGGGTCGGAGCAGACCGCTATTCCGTCCACAGCCCAAGCGGTTTCACCGGTGCCGGTGAGGCGCTGGGCATATATATCGTCATTGCCGGATCTGGCATCGATCCAACCGAAGACTGTTCCGCTGCCTCCTGCCGAAGTGGCGACCGGCAACCGCTGATCGCCGGACGCGGCGCAGAGAAGAACTTCGTTCGGCATCCAGGATAAAGTCCCCGCCTCCGAGAGCCGGGACGCGTATAAATCGTACTGAAGGGAGTCGCGTTTGTCGCTCCAGGCGACCACCATTCCTCCGGCCACATCGGGCGCGAGGGCTGGCTCGCACTGGATGAAGGTGCTGTCGCATACCGACAGACCGCCGGCGGCCCATTGAGCCGTGCCTGAGTGGGTGAGGCGTTGAGCGTATATGTCTCCGTCATCACTTCTCATATCCTGCCAGGCTAAGAAGCATCCGCCCTCCCCGTCGCCGGCAAGAGCCGGTGCCGCGACGCTGTCGCCGGCGCCGGCTACCATAATTCCACCGGATCCCCAGACGTGCGAGCCGGACTGATCGACGCGGTAAGCATAGAGATCGGAGCCTCTGACCGCGGCGACGATCGCCCCGCCGGAACCGTCTGAGATGAGCTGCGGCTGGCGCGCGCCGCCGGCCGTCCCGACCTGAGCGCTCATACGCAGGATTCCGTAGCCGTCGACCCGCTCCAGGCAGAGATATCCGCCGCCGGAAGTTCCGGTATGCTCGGTGAGTATAAGTATTCCTCCCAGGCCGTCGGAAACAGCCAGTCGGGCTGTTATTTCTCCGGCAAAGGAGTTATAAGTCGTTCCGTTCTCAACCCACTGGGCTGCTGCCGGAACGAAGACGAAGCACAAGAGAATAAACGCGCACAGTACACCTCTGAAATTCATTTCCTGACCCCCTTAAAATAATAAACAAAAAAAGCCGTTGTTGGACCGCCCAAGAGATAGCATAGAAAATATTTTGTAGAATAAGAACAGTTGTCATTATACCACATAATTTTGTGTAAATTCAATCTAAATTTATAAGAAATACCGTAATAGACAGGGTAGATATAAAAATGGGGTGGCTGGCTGAGACAGGTTAGAAACTGTTTGATTACCGAACCAGTAACCAATTAGTATCTTTTTTCTTAATGCGACAAACCCTGCTTACTTTTTGTAAAGTAAGTAAATCGATATTAAATCTTTTGTTTCCTGTTCTCTTTTATCCAAATTTCCCAAAAGGGATCTTCTATTCTAATCCCGCGGGCTGAATCTAATACAAATCCCTTTTCAACCAGTCTCTTTAACGCGCTCGAGGCGGTACTTGCCGCATTTATTCCATATTTTCTTAAAAAGGCCTCCGAAGCAAGTTTTTTCTGTCCCTCTGATATTCCTATAAGTATTTTTTTTTCAGTATTGTCCGCCTGATTCCACCACCGCATGTAATCCGCGTCGTGCTGAACAGTGATTTCATTTACAGCGTTTTCTATATCTTTACTCCCGATTTTCCCGTCAGTATCCAGATTGTATATCTCATGACACAATTGCTGTGTGTAGTAGGGATGATTATCAGTTATTTCAATTATCTCATCTTCTCTACCGCCCGCATTAATATTAACTTTTTTAAACCTTTTCAAAATAAATCGTTTAAATTTTTCTTCAGGTATTTTCTCTAAATTCACAAGCCTGGCAAATTTGTAAAAAGGGTTCTTTCTGTTTCCAAAAATATCACTTATCATACCCTGTTTGCTGCCGATAAATATATAGACCACCTCAGAATGATGTTGAATTATTGACCTCATTTTTCTTTCCAACACCGGCGAAATACGTCTTATTGCCTGAAATTCATCATAAATAATAACAAGTTTTTCCTTTCGTGAGAGAGCCACCTTTTCCGGCAGGTCAAGGGCGTCCTCAAGATATGTTGGGATATCCTTTTTTTCCGGGCTTAAAGTGATAGAAAATTCACCCGTGTCCGGAATGTATTTAAAATCAGGCTGAACCCTCAAGTTTTTTAAGTTATTTCTCAACTTTGCAAATCGGCTTAAAGAGAGTGCCTTTTTAATTAAAATATTAGACAGGTCATCTTCGCCTGTTACCAATTCCATATCAATAAAGAAATAATTTACATTCATATCCTCAACGGCATTTACCACAAGACTCGTCTTGCCGAATCTCCTCGGGCTTATTATAACCAGATTCTGTCCCGAATATATTTCATCCTTAACAAACTTGGTCTCTTCCTCCCGATCCGCAAAATGTTCCCCTCTGACAACCTTCCCGAATATAAATGGGTTCATACTCCCTCCTTACTACGACAAACATCGTTACGACTATTATCGTAATATTTATATCGATGGATGTCAAGTTTTTAACACTGGCTTCAGCCGATGAAATCGGTTGCTACAAACTTTTTGCCCGGGACAATCAACACCAGATTACCGATCAAAACAAAAAAATGGTTGGCTGGCTGAAGAAGGTTGGAACCTTCTTGATCGCCGAACCAAAAGCTTAACAATTTATTTTAAAAGATAAAAAACAGCAGGAAAGAATGAATTCTGCAGGAGGATGGTTCTGCTCAGGTGAGTTTGTCTCATCAAGGACAGGATCACGCGCAGAATTGAACAGAGAGTAATGACAACAGATCAGCATGCATCATAAATGATTAAAGTAGGTCCATTGGCAATTCTGTGCGAAAAAAAAGCTGGGGTGGACGACGGGACTTGAACCCGTGGCAACTGGATCCACAATCCAGGGCTCTACCAACTGAGCTACGCCCACCACACACTAAGTATATTATCCGCCGGGCTGTTATACTTCAAGAAAAAGATTCTGCTCCGGCCGGCTTTTAATTCTTAAAAAATACGCCTGGCAGGATTCGAACCTGCGACCTACGGATTAGAAGTCCGTTGCTCTATCCAGCTGAGCTACAGGCGCAATGAACATGCCGGGCGCCGCCCCAGGCCGGCGCCCTCATGTGACATATTTGAGCGTATAAATTCTGTTATCCGCTCAATCGTCATTAATCCGCACGGCAATTAATATAACGCCGCCGGCAAGGCGCGTCAATATCACTTTCTGAGATAGCCGTTAAAAATATGACGAGGGCCGGGACCGTCTCCCCGGCTGAAAGCCCTGATCCCCTGACTATGAAAGGCCGCGTGAGGGAAAAACCCCAGTAGTTCCTGTTGAATTTCCGTCTGATTCCTGATAGAATCCTTACAGGGTTTTCAATCAAAAAAAGGAGGAAGGATATGCAGACCTATATACTTCTTACCAAGTTTTCAGCTAAGCAGAGCACTGAGATGAAGAACCGCAAGAAGCAGGGGCGGGAGTGGCTTGAACAGGTAAAAAAGAAATGCCCCGAGGTAAAGTTCATCTCGCACTACGCTCTTCTTGGAAAATACGATTTTATGGATATCTACCAGGCACCAGACGAAGAGTCGGCAGCCAAGGTTTCGATGATAAGCCTCTCAAACGGCGCATTTCAGTCTGAAAGCCTTATGGCTATACCCTATAAGAGGTTCCTTAAGCTGGCAGAGGATATCTCGTAATATAAGGCCTTGCCGGACAGTTATTTGCTCTTATCTCTGCCCGTAACTGAATCAATAGAGACCTTCCATATCCTGGCGGCAGAGATACGGGCGTCTTCAAACTCCCATTTCCTTTCGGAGTATTGAAGCATTATCTGATTCAAGGCGTATATTTTATCCTCTTTCAGAGTCAGTTCCTCTATATGGCCGAACCCTACGACACTTTTATAGGTGAATGTCCATTTGCAGGGATCTTTTCTGTCTGCTGCCAGACCGACATCTTGATCGAACTCAAAACAGACCGCCGGGTTTCTCTCGAAACAGCCGATCTTCTTTCCCTTTTTACCGGTATGAAAGTAGAGAAACTCTCCATCATAACCAAATGACATCGGAACGATATAGGGTTTGCCGGAAGCTGTAACTGCGAGCCTGCAGACTCGCGAGGAGCGGATGATCCTATCTATCTCTTCCCTGTTGATAATCTCTCTTCTCATTTATAAAACAGGATGCCGTTTTAATCGATCTCCGGCTTTATCTCTTCGAGGTCGCCCCTCTTTAGAACTTCGATATTACCGCGCAGAGTTCCCGGCATCGACCGGTAGACCTTTATACCCTTGCTGTTGAAAGCGGCGAGAAGCTCATCGTCTATCCCCCCCACAAAGACAGCGTCGACAGATTCTCTGCTCAAGACATTCACATATCTGTTTATGCCGGGGCTCTCGCCGTCAGATTCATTTTCAATAACATCTGTGGTTTTCTTATCCGCGTCATAAATAACAAAGAAAGCGGCCGATCCGAATTGCCGGCAGGGGATACTGTCTACACCTTTATCCTCCTCTACCGGAGCACATATCCTCATAGCGGAATCTCCTTTCAAGAAAGACCTTCCGGTAAATAATCCCACTTTACTTAAGTTACTGACACAATATCTGAAGAAAAAATTTCTTACAATCGATATATTTTCTTCTAATTATCAAAATCCTGTTTATTCTCGCCGCTTTTAACGAGCTTGCCCGTGTTTTCAGCTATCCGGAAGATGACTATCACGATCTCAAGATATACCCTCGCGACTATGACATAGATAATGAAAACTACAGGCGATAAGACGATCATTAGAATCCCCAGGGCAAGCGACTTGGTAAATCCGGCCGCTATAACCGCTATCGCCCCTATCCCTGAAGCAATTACGGCGAGTATAAATAAAAATTTAATTATCTTCGTTGTCACAAATTCAGAAAATGACAGATCAAAAAGAGATCCGAAAAAACCTTTGTTTTCATTCATTGCTTACTCCTTTTTCTGGTATTTTATCTGTCCGCTTAAAAAAAAGATCACAGCTATCTGCCTGCATCCCCCTTTCCATTTTTAAGCATTTCAGCCGCGCCGGGCACAGCTATCACACCGGCTCAGCCAATCGTATCGGTTTCCCGGATATAATTCAAACATTAAATTCTCTTAACACCCCTGTTTTTCAGACTGACGAGAGGGGTATCTTCAGAGGCAGCCCGGGAAAAAGACCCTCAAAGCCGCCGGTTTTTCCCGCTTTATAACGCTCTCTGCAAATATCTCTTGACCGGTCCTGCCGGAAGAGATAGACTTCCAATACGAAAGTATTTTCGGGTGTCCCTTATGGACTTAATGGGGAAGGGAGTGAGATTCTCCCACGGACCCGCCACTGTGATTAGCGATGCTTTTCGTCTGAATCCACTGGCCAGCGCGGCCGGGAAGGAAGACTTAGAAGCGCTTGAGCTATGAGTCAGGAGACCTGCCCGGGAACAGCTTTCCTTGGCCTCTTCGAGGAGTAAGAG
Source organism: uncultured bacterium (assembly GCA_964554125.1). Lineage (GTDB taxonomy): Bacteria > Krumholzibacteriota > Krumholzibacteriia > Krumholzibacteriales > WJIX01 > JAGHBT01. The sequence goes on from CAZKNG010000059.1 coordinate 8,921, forward strand.
AATGAGGAAGTTTGTTTTAGTTATTCAGCAAATTCTATTTCTGGCACTGGCGTTCGCGCCCTTCCCGCGGGCAGTCTGCGCGGGTACTGCATATGAGCGGAATGCCGTGCCGGATACCGTATACCTTCTCCCCGAGATTATAGTCGAAGCGGAATCTCCCGAATCCGGCAGGGAGCTCTTCCGGCACTCCGGCTTTGTGGGGCTTATAGATGTTGCAAGCGCGAGGACCCCCTCGCAGGACGCCTCCCGCCTCCTCTCCAACGCGACAGGAATCAGGGTAAAACAATACGGGGGGCTGGGGAGCTTCGCCACCGCATCTATCCGCGGGTCATCCTCGTCTCACGTGCAGGTTTACTTAGACGGCGTACCGATAAGCGACCCACACACGGGGGTTTCAAACCTCTCAGACCTCGCTATCGGCAACGTGGAAAGGATTGAGGTATACAGAGGCTTCAGCCCGATCTCATTCGGAGCTTCTTCTATAGGGGGCGCTATAAATCTGGTAACAGAGGTAAGAGGGGACGCGGAAAACCCTTCAGCCCCAACGCCCTCGGATATCTCCTCGAGCGTTACTGCGGGTTCGTTCGGAACCAGGAAGGGCTCTCTGAGTATGAGCTCCCCGGCCGGCCCTTTGTGGCTTAGATTCTTCGGTGGTTACGCGGAAAGTGAAGGCAATTTTACATTCTTAGACGACAACGCCACCCCATTAAACATCTCCGATGACAGGATCGCGACGAGATTAAACAGCGATTTCAGCAGGTGGAACTTCTCTTTAAGAACCGATATAGATATACCCCGGCTGGAAAGGGCCTCAATTAATTTCGACAGCTTCGAGAGGGAGGGGGGTGTGCCCGGTACCGGTGCCAATCAGTCTTCAACGGCGAGGATAGAGAGAAAACGCCGCATAACATATCTCAGGATGGAGCCTGAGCCGATTTTCTCCAAACGACTGCAGGGCGAATTCAAGGTGTTTCACTCATGGACGGCGGAGCAGTTCGACGACCCGCTCGGTGATATAAGCCTTGTAAAACAGAGAACCGACAACAGAATCGTATCATACGGCGGCAATATGAAGGGAAGCTTCTTCTTCTCTTCCCTCCCCCTGTCGGCGGACCTCTTCCTCGAAGGCAGGAAGGAACGCTTTACCCCTAAGGACCTTCTGCCCGATCTTAGAGAGGGCCCCGACAGAGTGAGGAAAAACCTCACCGCGGCTCTCTCCGGCAATCTGTCTCTATTTAAAGACAGGGCGGTTCTCTCCGCCGGCACAAAGTATCTCTGGAGCCAGAGCGAGTTCTACGATAAGGCACCTTTCCCCTGGATGCCGCCCGCGCCGCAGGGGAAGATCGAAAATGAATATCAGTCTCCCCGCGCAGGATTCAAGCTGCGCCTTAGCAGGAGCTTTACAATTAAGGGGAATATAGGGAGGCATTACAGAACGCCGACCTTCTTCGAACTCTTCGGCAACACCGGAAGTGTGACGGGAGACGGAAACCTCGAGCCCGAAAAGGGGCTGAACCGGGATATAGGTCTTGTTCTCTCAAAAGAGAGGTTCCTGTTACTTGAAGACCTATACCTTGAAATGCTCTATTTCGACAATGAGATCGAAAACCTTATACTCTTCTTTCCGAATTCACAGAGGACGGTTAAACCCTCGAATATAGGGTCGGCCCGGATAAAGGGATGTGAGTTCTCAGGTTCCTTCGAGCTTACGCCCCATATCGGTCTTTCCGGAAACTACACATATATAGATGGAAAGAACACGAGCCCCATCCCCTACTACAACGGTAACGAGCTGGCTTCCACGCCGGCTCACGAGGCATCCTTTACGGTAATCCTCTCAGGAAGAAGATGCAATCTAGCCTGGAAAATGCACTATATAGGTTCGAATTTCCTCGACCGGGCGAATATGGAGAAGGTGCCGGGAAGAGAGATCCACAGCATCTCTCTGGAAACAAAACCCTTAGGAGAGAGGTTCTCGATCACCTTGGAGGGCAGAAACCTCACTAACAATCAGATAAGAGACATAAGCGGATTTCCGCTTCCGGGAAGAAGCTTCTATATGACGATAGAGTTTAATACAGAGAGAGGAAATGACGATGAAAGAGAATAAATCAAATGCGGCAATTAAATGGACAGCCGCGGCGGCCGCCGCGACACTTATCCTTCTTATGCTTTCTTTAACCGCGCAGGCCGGCGAATTCGCGTTTATCACAACAACAGATTATTCGACGGGATCATCTTCCGTTATCCGTCTCGACGGAAATCATACAACAGAGATTGATGTAGCCTCCATCCACAGTGACGCTGTTTCGAGATGGTTCGACGGGCTCATCTATGTCGTAAATAAAGGGGGCGCCGATAATATTCAGGTCTTAGACCCCAGCTCGGGCTTTGAGACACTAAGGCAGTTTTCAGTCGGCAATGAATCCAACCCGCAGGATATCGCCTTTATATCGGGGTCAAAGGCGTATGTGACAAGATATGACAGCAATACTCTCTGGATCGTCGACCCGTCCACCGGCGCTCATAGCGGCAGTATCGATCTATCTCTCCTGGCGGACGCGGACGGCCTGTGCGAGATGGACAAGATGATAATAAAGGGCAGCCTTCTGTTTATCACCATTCAGAGGCTGGACAGGAACAACTACTGGCTCCCCGCGGGAGGAAGCTGCGTCGCGGTTGTTGACTGCCAGGCGGACACGCTCATAGATACCGACCCCGGCCAGCCGGGCAAACAGGCCATAGCTCTCGGATACGAAAATCCGTTCTCGAACATTCAGTATAACCCGTATACCGACAGGTTATACGTCGCCTGCCCCGGCTCCTGGGGAACAAACGACGGCGCGGTAGATGTGATAAACCCTGTAACTCTCCAGACGGAAAGTGCCATGCTGACAGAAGTAAGCGCCGAAGGTGATATCAACGACGTTGAAATATTCTCCGCAGACCTCGGTTATGCCATAATCACGAATTCGAGCTTCAACACCGTTCTTATAAGCTTCAACCCCTCTACCGGAGAGAAGCTCAAAGAGATATACTCCCCCGGCGACTACGTTATAAACGATATTGAAATATCTCCCGGCGGGGAGTTATTCCTGGCCGACCAGACGAGCACAGACCCCGGGATAAGGATCTACAGCGCTTACGACGGAAGCGAACTATCCGCCGGAACGATAAGCACCGGGCTTCCCCCCTTCGATATCTGCTTCAGCGGAGGGGTTCAGACAGACGCAGAAACCCTGCCCGCAGCAATGCTCAAACAGAACTATCCAAACCCCTTCAATCCGGTTACAACGATCCCCTTCTCCCTCAAAAAAGGGTGCAGGGTGAATATCTCCGTCTTTGACGCCGCGGGGAGAAGAACCGCCACTATCGCGGATAGAAAATTTACAGCCGGCTCACATAGAGTCGTATGGAACGGCAAAGACAGCCGGTCAAGAACCCTCCCTTCGGGGTTCTACTTCGTGAGACTTAAAACCAGGGGGTTTACGGACTCAAAGAAGATGATTCTGCTCCGGTAAAGATGTAGAGCACAAAAGTTTTGTAGTAAGCCTAATAGGTGTTATATATAGAACACACCTCACGCTATATCTGAGATACCGCTAAATTATACCAAATTGCTCTAATAATTTTATCAATTACGATATACGTCTTTTCTATGACCGGCTTTAACGATATGGACTATTAATTTATCATCCTCAATCGAATATATAATTCGATAATTCTCCTGTCGTAGGCGATATTTATCTTTACCTGATAACTTTACAGATCCCCTGGGACGTGGATTATCGGATAAACTTCTAATCTTTTCAACAACGCGTATACGGTCTTTCTTTGTGAGGATTTTTTCAATCTCCTTCGCCGCGGACGCCTTTACGAATATTCTATATCTTGCCACGTGCTCTCAAATCTTTAACCAGGTCCTCAAATGGCATCTCCGGATCAGACAATCTCTCCTCAAAAGCAGCCATATCCTCAGCATCTTCCGCCAGAGATAGCTTCACTGCTTCATTCACAATCTCAGAGACAGACCTATCAGTCGCTGCTGCCTTGAGCTTAAGAGCATAATGCAAATCCGGATCAAAGTAGATTGTCGATCTTTTGTTATTCTTTTTCATATTTGAATTATAGCACTATAACGTTATACTGCCAAGGATCGAATTATATTGCGCCGAGAATAGGAAAAGAGATCGTGACCTTCAGTTATTATCTTTTCTGCGCGCTAATTAATATAACCGTTTTTTATATTGAATCGTGGACAATGATTATTAATTAAAGCAATAATTTTTCACCGATCATCCCTAGTATGAATCCAATGCTTGCAGAAGTTGCAGGTATCCACTCATGCTTTCCTGTTGATAATGTAACTATATCATGAAAACCCAAATACAAAATGCCTCCCCCAGCAAATAGCTTAATCATATATACAATGGCTTGACTACTGCTGAGTAAAAAATCGCCTAATAAAGCAGCAACAATGCCAATAAAATTTAATCCGAGCAATACAAGTAGTGTTGATCTTTTACTCATCCGCTTATTTAATTCAATATGAGTGTAGATTCCGGCCCAAACCTGCCACGTCGGTAGAATACCAGAGGAGTGAATAGAAAGGGCTCAAAGGGTGGCAGGTTAAACCCGGAATGGGTGGCAAATTTCACCGGAATACACACCAAGTCATCTATAGCATGATAAAGATTAAAGCCGTCAATAAAAGCACTTACTCTGACAATACCACCCCTCACCCTAAAAAAATAATGCCCATAGACCTTAGCCCATGGGCACTATAGGGATATATCCTATAGGATGAATCATTTATAATATAACAAAAAATTCACGATTTTAAAACCCTCCAAGATGAATTTTTATGCTCAATATCTTACCTTACCAAAATCAAGATTATATGTTTGGTATTAATTTCTAACTACGCTATTTCATATAACTTGTGGGCGGGCACGGCATTTCCACCCACTACTTTTTAATCAATCTCAATAGAAACGCACCGAGCATGTCCCACGAGCTTGGCGCTTTGGATGCTCCAGCTGCAGGAGCATTTTTGCCCATGACAGAAGGAGGCCTCATAAGTGTTATATTGAAGTTGGTGCCATCAACCTTCAACTAACCACACTTTCCTTCACCACTTTATACTTTAACTCCGCAATTTCTAACCCTAAACCCAATCCAATTGCTACAAG
>CAZKNG010000060.1:0-13871 GCA_964554125.1 uncultured bacterium
GCAGGGGATCAAGAATATAATCAATACCCATCTGATCGAGAATAGAGCAAAGCCTGTCAAAGTGTTCTCTGCATTCGACGCACAGGTGATCAGTTATCGCAGGAAGCTTTTCCTTTACACTTTGACATTTCTTGCAGTCAAAAACACGGAATGGATTTTTCTCCGCCCGCTCGAGACAATCATCGCACAACTCCTCTTTATACCTTCCAAGTTTCTCCCCGAGAAGATTCATGAACTTCCCCCGGCATTTCATACAGCCGACACTGTTTAATTTTACCTTCAAAGATGAGAACCCGAACTCTCTGTAAATATCCAGACTGAGATTGATAATTTCCGCGTCAATAGCGGGATTGGATGAACCTATAACCTCTGCTCCGATCTGATGGAATTGACGGTATCTCCCGGCCTGGGGTCTGTCATACCTGAACATAGGCCCCATATAATACAACCTGTTTATACCTCCCTGCCTCTGAAGACCGTTTTCGAGGTAAGCTCTCATCACCGGAGCTGTATTTTCAGGCCTGAGAGTCAAACTCCTACCCTTTTTATCGTTAAAGATATACATTTCTTTCGTTACGATATCCGATGATTCACCAACCGTTCTTACAAAGAGATCGGACATTTCAAAGATAGGCGTCCTGATTTCACTGTAACCGTACCTGCGGAGTATCCCCGTAACACGATCTTCCACAATGCTCCATTTTTCCATATATTTTCCAAGGAGATCCTGTGTGCCTCTCGGTTTTTTTAATTTCATAATTCCTTTCTTTTCTCCATCATATTTCTTTTTACAATATAATAAACAGCAGCTCCTGTTATAATACCTAAAAAGTCCGCGATCAGATCAAAAAAACTGGCGTCGCGTCCGGGAACAAAACTCTGGTAAAATTCATCCATTAGAGCGATACCGCCCGAACCTATTATTACAATAAAGCCATACAACATATTGTTGATATCCCATCTCTCATAAACCAACCCGCGGTAAAAGAGTAAAGCGAGTATTGAATATTCAAAGTAGTGTATTACCTTATCACTTCCATAAGGTAAATGAATCCCTTCATCAGATAGATTCTGGATTGAAGACAGCCCGAAAATCAATAAAATCCAGATTAACAGGGGAAACCAGCATTTAAGTAACTTCACTTAACAATCCTTCCGAAACAAGTTTCGGCTCGCCTGTCCGCCGTAAACTCTAAATAAACTATTTTCAATATTTCCTTTTCCAAGCAAAAACGCAACAAGCGGTAAATAAAATGACGATCCTGAAGCTTTTGCCCCGGTGTCATCCTTTAGCAATATCATTATTATCAATTCCTTAATCATCTCCCCGGGGCGGTTGAATCGGGCAATACAGTTACACTGAATGTGTCAACATCCAGCTGGTAGCGGAGAATCCGATCGGGAACTATGACCTCAGGTTTAACAGTGTATGTTCCTGTAGTTACGGAATTTATATTAAGAATAATAGAGATGTCAGAAGGAACGATCTCATCGATAAACTCCTCGCGCCCTTCAACAGTAATGGACGCGGCCGGAGGTGAACATTTTATCTCGAGGTTTCGATTATCCATTAGAATTGTAGGTGGAATATTGGCGAGTTTTCTTGATCTAAGCTTACATATTTCAAGTTCGACAAGAACCTTTTCCGGCTCAACTGTGATTTCGTAATCCCGCGTGCGTAAATCCACAAGCTCCTTTATGATACCGGTCCTGTTTCTTATATCGATCTCATTAGTGGATAAAAAATGAATCTTTTCCACGATCGTCGAAGCGCCCCTTACTGATACCTTTTCAGGAATAATAACCGGATCGCCTGCTATAAACCTGTTTTTGGCTATTTCGCCGTTATATGCCAACCTGACGGGGACATCCTTTGTCAGAACCCTCTGAAGATTCAACTCAATGAATTTGGGGTTATCTACCGACAAATTCCTGCGGCTTATATCTTCAGAAATTTCTATTATATTCGAGGAAAGCGGTATATTGACCCATCCTTTCCTCACAGCAGGAAGCTCCACAACACCTTTAATATTCCCGAAAAATCTCAATTTTATCAATCTGGCTCTTTTTTCATTTATAGTTATTTCCACAAAATCAGGAATATCATTTACTACAACAAAACTGTCCGGTATACCGGCAAGCTCGAGGGGCACCTTGAAGGTCTGTTCCTCAATGTTTTGAGCGGTTACGTGAATCCAGAGAAAGACCGCCAGAATAACAGATATAATCTTTGCCTGGTAGCTGTATTTAAATAGCCTGATGAGTTTCTTTGTGTTCAATTATCCTCTTACTCCTTCCCGCTTATCCGGAGTTTCTGTTCCGGACGAATAACCGAACCCTCATCGAGATTATTAAGTGCGCGGAGCTTTTCTACCGGCAGGCCATATTCGCGGGAGATGCTCCAGAGGGTTTCTCCCCTTTTAACAATATGCTCGATATAACTCTTCTCATGTATAGCTATATTGGGTGGAACATTTGATCTGAGGAAGGAGATTATACCCTCTCCTATTGAAAAAGCGATTTCTCTTAGAACAGTTCTCTTTCGAAGCAATTTCACGTCTCTGTAATTCGATAGAAAAGCTGATTCTACAAGAATTGAAGGCATAGCTATCGATCTTAAAACTACAAAATTCGCCTGTTTGACATTTCTGAATGGCAGGGAGTTGATTCTTTTCATCCTTTCCGCCACACATTCTGCCATAATAGAACTCTTTTCCAATACATCATTCTTCGTAAGATCGAGCAGAATTGACTGCACATCATCCTCGAGAAAATTATTCCTGTTCCCGAGCTCAAGCAGAAAGTTTTCTCTTTCAGCAACCGCCTGCGCGTTTTTATCCGTAGCCCCGTCGAGTGACAGAAAATAGATTTCGGAACCGCGTGCCCGGCTGTGGTGGTATGCATTCAGATGTAAACTTACAAAACAATCTCCGCCGTGGCTTCTGGCAATTTCTATTCTTTTGCCCAGCGCGACATTATAATCTCCCTCCCTTGTCAATATCGCTTTGAAACCCTTTGTACTGTTAATAAACCCGGCAAGATATTTAGAAATTTCGAGTACGACATCCTTTTCCCTGTCCCCATACTTTGAACACGCGCCCGGTTGACTGCCTCCGTGTCCGGGATCAACTATAACAATTCTGTCTCCGCTGGCAGCAATCCGGTTTACTTTATCCTTTTTCCTTTTAATCTCCTCGTTTGAAAAGGATTTCTCGAGATCGAAGACTATCCTGTGCGGATGGTTCTTGAAAGGTTTCAGCGCGAAATGATTATACCCCGTCTTTCCAGGCAGATCAAAAACGACCTGTGCGCCGGAACGAAGCCTGTTTAGCCTTATTCTCTCTATTCCCCTCTCCTCAATCTCGATATCCTTTAATCCCGAGGAAAATCTGCTGCCTGGAATATCAATCGCTATTCTGTGAGGGCCTGTGAGTTCTCTAACCCTGTATGTCGATTCGCCGCTCATATCCAGGACTATTCTTATATGGTCAGGGGCTGTCCAGTAACGAATTTTTCTAACCTCTAGATTATAAGAAAGGAGAGGGAGGGGTGAAGATCCCGCGCTCGAAGTAAAAAAAGCGCACAATATCACAAAGATAAAGAACACCTTATTCAGCTTGAAATCCATGAGTATTACACAGTCCTTCAAACAACAATTTACGAAGAGTCTATTTGCTTCCAGTATGGTATACAAGAAAAATCGAAATAATATTTTGATATTTAAAGGACCAACTATTCAAAATAGGAATCCTCGGGAATAATATAATTAAGGGGATTTCTATTTGTTCCCCTGAAAACAACCTCGTAATGAAGGTGTGAACCGGTTGACCTACCTGTATTTCCTACAAGACCAATTACTTCACCTCTCTTTACGAGCTGACCTCTCTCTACAAGCAATTTTGACAGGTGAGCGTATTTAGTTCCAAATCCAATCCGGTGATTAACCTCCACAACGAGCCCGAACCCGCCGTCTCTTTCCGCCATTGTTACAACGCCGTCACCCGTAGCTTTTACCGGAGTACCGTTTCTCGCGCAGAAATCAACCCCCTGATGCATACCAAGCCGCCCCGAGAAAGGATCCATCCTTGAACCAAAACCGCTTGAGACAAATCCTCCTTTAAGAGGACGTATACTAGGTGTACAGTCTCTTACCTTCTTTTCTTTTTTAAGTATAGCCGTTATATTCTTATAATTTTCCAGCTCCAGTTCGGATTTACGGACAAGCTTGGCCAGTTTTTCCCTGCTTGAATCGGATAAAAATCCGTCACCATCCCTCCTCCTGTCCGTACTCCGGTAATTAGGCCCTCCTACGCCTGCCTCCCATACATCTTTTGACAGGGGATCCATGCCGGCAAGCATCCTTACCCTATTTTGAACTTCAAAATTCTTATCCATTCTCTCCTCAAGGGCTGCCACCCTTATATTGTATTGATTGAGCTTACCCTTAAGCCTCAAGTTACGGCTCTTCAAATCAGCTATTTCTGAATTGCTTCTGGCAGCACCGGCGTATTTTATACCCGAAGAAACAAATAGAACTATAAGGGCTAGAAGAAAAACAATAGTAATTACGGCAATTCCCCTATGTATCCTTATCGTTTTTACCCCCGAATTGCCACTTCGGAGATATAAAAATGTCAAATATCTATCCATAGTTTTAAAAAAAGTGCTGAAAAAAAGTCACAATTCTTTTAAATAAACTTAAGTTTGTTTAAAAACAGTGTCAATCATAAAAGTGCAAACAATATTCCAGTTATACCACCATAAAGTAAAATATATTCTTTCATATAGAGGAACGGACAGAGGTTGCCTCTGCCCGTTCACTTACAAGATCAGCTGATGATCTTATTAATCTTCCACATACCCTTCAAGGTATTTACTGCGCGTAACATGGCGGAGCCTGGTAATAGCTTTCTCCTTTATCTGACGGATTCTTTCTCTTGTAAGATCCATCTTTCTGCCAATTTCCTCGAGGGTCAAAGGTTCTTCTCCCGTAAGTCCGAAATACATTACAAGGATCTTTCTTTCTCTTTCTGTAAGTGTATCAAGGGTCTTACACATATCCTTACCCAATGAATTATCGTAGGTCATTTTATCAGCTGATTCCTGATTATCATCAACGAGGTAATCAACAAGAGAATTCTCGTCCGGGTCATTATTGAAAGAAGTATCAAGAGAAAGGTGGCTATTTGCTATCTTCATAGTATTTCTGACTTCCTCAACAGGAAGATCAAGTTCTTCGGCTATTTCATCAACTTCCGGAGAACGGCCGAGTTCCTGATCAAGCTGCCTTGAGACCTTCCCGATACGGTACAGAGTTCCCGCTCTGTTAAGAGGCAATCTCACAATACGTGACTGCTCAGCCAGAGACTGCAGCATAGCCTGTCTTATCCACCATACCGCGTAGGATATAAATTTGAATCCGCGGTTCTCATCAAATCTGTGAGCGGCTTTTATCAAACCTAGATTCCCTTCATTGATAAGGTCGGCAAGGGAAAGACCCTGATTTACATACTGCTTAGCTATCGAAACGACAAAACGCAGATTAGCTTTGACCAGCTGATGAAGTGCTTCCTGGTCTCCCTCTCTTATTTTTCTCGCCAGCCTCTTCTCATCCTCTCTCTTCAGCAAGGAAGTGTTGTTGATTTCCTTAAGATATAAATCCAGACTTCTTTCCCCGAGATAATCCTTCTTTTTGTAGTACAATTAACTCTCCTTCGGCATTAAGTTCCTGATCATTTTTCCTATTTGAATTTACCGGCTACTTACCCCTTTTTACCAACTTACCTGCAGAAATTTGCGTCTTAACTTTCTAACTGTTTCAGATAACTGAATAATTAGTTTATATAAGGTGGGATGTTTTTCCGGCTTTGCTCTCTCTAACTACCTACTTTAAGTTAAAAACATATTCCTGACACCATCGAAACCACAGTGTACACTAAACTATAGATTTTGTCAACCCCCAATATGATAAATTAAAGGGCTATAAAAGTAAGTTACAGTATTCTTAAAGTATATCATATAAATAATCTTCTCTTTTTCTTGATATTACTCAATATTTCTCTTTAATGCTGACATACCGGAAATAAATTACCCACTTTCTGAAATAATCCGCCATATATTTTCATTCTATTTATCTTCAGACCTACCGGATTCATTTTCCCTTATATCTTTTATATCCTGTATCTCCTTTTCCTTCTGCTTTAATTTATCTTCCAGATCAGATATCTTTCTGACCAGGGTACGGACTTTATCGTCGTCGGCGGTCTTGTTTCCCCTGTGTCCTTCAACTGAAATGAGATGATAAATTTCTCCTCCAAGCTGTGACATCACATTCTCAATAGATCTGTTCAAACCGGTTATCTCAATTTTCCTCTTCCCTATCTTTGCCACCTCATCGGTTTTATCATAAGCGGTTTCATACCATTCTACAACATTCTTCCTTACTTTGTTCCATAAAGAATCCATTTAAAATCACCTCTCAATAGTAAAATTAAAGCACAGCTTCATTTATAATGTTGTTTTTACTTGATATTTATTCTAAACTCTACCATATATCCGATATCATGTCACGACATTTAGTGAGGGATATTCTATTGGGCGAACCTGTTTTTTTTATTTCCGACACACACCTGAGGTACCACAAAATCGGAGAAAAGGAAAAAATAAAAAAAAGAAAACTCTTCAAATTTCTCAAGGAAATAAGAGGAGCTTCCAGGCTCTATCTTGTAGGCGATATCTTTGATTTCTGGTTTGAATATAAATGCTGCATTCCAAAATTTTACATGGATATTCTATACAATCTCAGGATGCTCCGGGAATCAGGGACTTCTATTTACATAACAGGAGGAAATCATGATTTCTGGCTCGGTTCCTTCATAGAAGAAGAGATGGGATTTAAGATTCTTCCGCAAATATCCACTCACAAACTTCAGGGGCGAATCATTACAATAACTCATGGAGACACACTTATGCCCGGTGATTTCAGATACAAAATTCTAAAGAAAGTAATCAGAGGTCGTCTCGTGATAAAAATAGCCGGGATAATTCCTCCGGGGCTCCTTTATAAATTTGCCGGATGGTTTTCATCGACAAGCAAGGATTTTACCGCAGGTAAAACAGAATACTGGGCAGACAAACTTGTAGATACCGCCGAAGATTCCTTCTTCAAATGGGGGAATGATTCATTCATTATGGGTCACATACACAAGCCGGTGGTAAAATATTTCGGGAACAGAATATTCGTTATTCTGGGCGACTGGGAAAACCACTTTTCCTATTTACGTCTTGAAGACGGAAAGTTCGCGACCGGCAATTATAAGGGTGAGGAAAACACGTTAATAGAAAATCTGTGACTATTGCCCAAGTCAAAGTCTATAGGCATGAACGCGTAATCAAATCTCAAGCGGTCATATACAACGCCTATTCCCATCGTCGCGCCTTGAGAATAATACCCGCTCTTATAACCAAACCTTACCGCCAGAGATTCCTTATAGAAATATTCCATTCCCAGAAGAACTTTCTCATCCGTATCGTTGGAGTAGAGAAAATCCCCGGAAAGAGTAACTTTGCCCTTCATCCACCTTTCTTCAGCTTCGTAAGCCGCTCCCAATCGTGTCTGAAATGGCGGATAAAATTTCTCCTCAACAAATTTCGCCTGCGGCCCGAGGTTCAAGAGAGAAACGGCGAATGTCATCCCCTCTATCCTGCTCCTGTGAATAATCCCTAAATCGACAGCCCACCCCGTCGCGGATTCAAAGTCTATTCTCTGATAAAGAAGTTTGGCAGACATTCCAGCAGAGAGATCGGGCAGTATATCCCTGCCATAACCAAGTGAAGCGCCAAGGTCATATGGAGAAAAAGTTCCATCAGGAGTTACTGTGGGGAAATTGCCCCGTCTTTCCAGGTCCCCATAGTAGAGACCCGTGAAATTGAAGCCGACAGCACCTCCCAGCATCTCATTGGCAATGCTTACCTGTTCGAAACGAATACCCATAAGCCATTCTGAATGGGTTACATTCAATTCAACTTTCTCTATACCGGCTAAACCTGCTGGATTAAAGTGCATCCCAGTCACATCATCGGCTACGGCTGTAAAGGCTTCCCCCATACCGCCGGCTCTTGCGCCATTGCCAAGTCTTAAGAAAAGAAAACCGCTTGTGCCGGGTTCACCGGCTCTCAGGGTGTGTGCAGAGAGCAGCATTAGTATTATAGTAATAGTAGCTTTTAACCGGATCATTTTCCCTCCCGTGTATATCTAATAATCTAATCTATCAATTCAGCCTGTCAACTCATTAAATAGGCCCCGCTGAATGTAAAGGCGGACTGCTCAGTGCTGAAACAGGCACCGCCGGAGGCCGGCCCTATCTTACAACGGCAAATTTCTTCGCGTCACTCCAGTTCTCCCCGGCCGCTTTTATTTCCAGATAACATATATACACTCCGCTCGCCAAATCTTCAACAGGAACACTTGCTTCAAATGGAACTCTATTCCCGTTTGAATAGGAGTGCGTACTGTTTATTCTGAGAATTCTTTCACCTTCTATGTCAAGAATATTAATTTCAACTTCAGCGGGAGAAGAGATAGAAACGCGTACATTTAGATTCTGTGATTTTACCGGGTTCGGATAGCAGATAAAGGTCTCTTTATCAATTACTTCCTCTACTGTCAGAGAGGCTTCAGAAGCTGACTGCCTGCAGCTTCCTGAAATATCGTGGCGATAAAATGACCATCCTCCCCCGTCAAAAAAATGATTGGCTGTATTGTAACAAACAGCACTTGATTTTCCTGAAACTGAATCGGCGCTCACGCTATTAATACCTTCGGCTATACCTGTTCTTCCCGCAATAAATATACTGAGATTATCATCATTGTCCTTAAAGAAAGCCGGAGTTTCCAATCCGCAGCCGGCTCCTGTAATCGGCCAGGCAGGCAGAGGACCGGAATCTGATTCATAAGCGTGGAGATTTCCCGCGATATTGAAGATGACCTCGCATTTCCCGTCTCCATCTACATCTTCGATTAAGGGTTGAGAATATTCATCCTTTAAAGAAGCGAATACTGCCGCCTGATCACCAACCGGAACAGGCCAGTCCCCTTTCAATACCCCAAACCCTGTAAAAAGAAAAAGGTTTTCCCCGTCGCGCGCTGCTGTTTCGAGGATGCCGTCTCCGTCAATATCTTCTAAGGAAGGCGGAGACATAACCTTATCGTTCTCATATAACTTTATCTCTCCCTTTACCGGACTGAAAAATAAAAGGCCGGTCTCCGGTATCGAAACAACCATTTCATCAGAATCGTCACCGTCAATATCCCCCGAAGATGGCTTCAGCAAAGAACCTTCAGCAACCGGGCAGTGAAGCTCTCCGTATATATCAGTCGAAAAATCCCCGCTGCCTCCGAATCTTACAATACAAACGTCTGCGGATGGACCGTTTCGCGCCAGACATAGAAAGCCCGGAGAATCGTTTACGTAAAAAGCGGTTGGGTTTGATATCAGCTCTCCGCCGGCAAAAGCAACTCTTAAGACTCCATCGCCTATTTCACTGGCGCCTTCAATATCAACTGATGAACCGACTATATTCATAAACACGCTGTCTTGATCTGAGGAGAGTATGAGCAACTCTTTTAATGTGTCGCCGTCAGTTTCTACCATCATGGGAAGAGAAATTATCGTATCTGGAATCTCAAGCGAATATGGTGTGGCATCGACATCAATATTAAAAGGGTTTCCAAGACCGTCAAGGGCGTATAGATTACCGCCCCTGGAAACGGCGAATATTTCCATTATACCGTCGCCGTCTATATCTGACGCGACAGGAGAAGTTTTCCATACCGCTCCGGGAAATTCGTTTAGTATGCTTATTCTGTCTGTCCATCCAGCCGCTCCGGCATCGGATACCAGATATACAAAGCCGGTATCGGCAGTAACGATAATATCTATCCCGCCTGATGAATTTACATCAGCGGGAATCGGAGAATGGCCCCGGACTAAACCGTCAAATTGTACTGATTCTCCATTAAAAAGATCTCCGAATGAGACCAGAAAATTCATGGTATGCCCTGCTTCAGAAATATCAGTTATGTTAATTCCTGACTTAACTCCGAAATTTCCGTCTGATGAGGGTGTAGTATGTTCACCGAAGCTGTCGTTGTTACCCCTTCTGAATGAGTCGTAATGACTTCCGAAAGCATTAGTGCCGCCGTTGCGGTCGAGATCCGCTATGCCGTCTGCTTCTTCAAGGTCAACCCCCTTAAGCAATACGTTGTTATTTATATTAACTTCATTTAGAATGGCTTTCTGAATCATCCTTTCATCCACGTGCCATATCATAAGCCCGCTTCCGGTTTCATATTTCCTTACCTCCCTGCCATACCTGATAACCTTGGTGAAAGGATTTGTCTCGGGAGTCAGATAGAAATCAAACTCAGCCCCCATAAGTGTATCCGCGTTCCGGGGAAATCCGTAAAGCGTTTCCCCCATAGCTATGATCCAATCGGTAGTATCGACGTCAGCAAAATCGAGAAACCCGTTAAAGTTTCTGTCCTGAACCCTGTTTGAGATAAGAAAGTACTCCGACGGGCTTAAATTTACCTTAACCATCTGTGTATCAGCAGAGTGAATAGAATTAATATTCTCCAGTTCCACTCTGCTGTCACCCTCTATTATAACGGGTTCGACCCAACCCATAAGGTATCTGTTAAACGCGGACGGGAACGCGGGCACAAAACCGAGCCCATTATAAAGACCATAGGACATCAGCCCGAAATTTCCTATACCCTGTGAATCAGGATAACCTGAAGGTGTTGAATCATAGAGAGGCACTAATCCAATCCTCTTGGCTAACTGATATGCATATATTCCTAGAGATCCGAATGTATACCTATCCTGAGAGGATTCTTCCGGAAGTATAAGCAGATTATCAATGTAAAAATTACCTCCGTCCCCGGGGTCATTCGTAGGAATACCTGGCGCGCCAAGAGTGTCTGTGGCAACTTCTTCCATCTCTTCCGGATCTATAAATCCCGACCATAATTGTGTCGGAGAATCTCCTAAAACATCTGTCTCCCGGCCGGGTCCCGCGTGAATAAGAGCAAAGGCGTCATACATGGAATAATCTATCTCCGAGTCAGTAGAATCAACTGTCTCTATCATCATCTCAACCATCCTGGATTCCCAGGCCTGATCATCACCACCGTAGTATTCTTCAGGCCGACTGAGCTGAATTATACCGCCCCTCAAGTCGCAGTCAAGTTTGAAAACGCCGCAGGAGGCGCCATAATAATATTCTTTTAGATGCCTTAGTTCATTAGCGAAATAGAGAGAATCATGCGCGGCAACCGTCTCGGAGCCGGTATCGAAACCGCTGCCCGGGAAAGAAACCATAATTGCAAGCAGACGCAGTGAATCTGCAGATCCTGTAATACCTTCTGTCAGTTTTCTAATTGACTGCTTCTGAAAATACCCGAGTCCGGCAGAAGATGTCGTGCCTCTTTCCAGCCGGGGCATCTGATCAGCCCCTGAGCTGAAACCCGGATAGAAGAAACTCAGGCACAGCAAGATAAGTACAGATGAAAATTTATTCCAAGATTTCATAGTAGACAAATAATAACCAAGAACGGGCAGGATAACAAGAAAAGATAAAGGGAAGAATAAAACCCTGATGCCGCCCCTGTTCGACAATATCATAGCTTATTCTTCCCTTTGGTCGACCTTCAGGATAACAAAACCCTAATTGCGTCAGCTATTAATCAGGTGTTTCGTATTACAGGATTAAATCTCATATCTTGCTACCCTTGTTTCCTAACACTTGGGGGTTTGTCGACCTCTGTAAAAACACCGGTTCTATCCGGTGCCGTTAAAATGCTTTATCTATCTCCGTAGGAAGGGGTTATCACTAATCTCCCTTCATCCGACCTTCTTTCTATCATACCGGGAACCGGAGCGGGAGAAAAATCGGTATTTTCAGGATCTGACTGATAAGCCCACCAGAATTCAACCCACTCAAACGCTGTGAACGTTACATATATTTTTACGTAATGCGGTTCTATCTCTCCTGTCCTTATAACATAGATATGGGACTTGATGATTTCAGCACTACCCGAAGGAGACCACCCTTCTGTCGGAGAATAATTTATAAGGTCAAAATTATCCACATACCCGTAGTCCTGGATACTATCTGTTACATTATCCACCATAAATCTCTGAACACCCTCCGCGTCTTCCACGACCCAGAGATTGGTAGTAGCAGAATCATAACTTTGAGCGGCATTACTAATAGTTGAAAAATCATATCCGCTGGCATCCGGGTTCACACCGGCTTCATAAAGCCTTATAAACCCTTCGTATCTTGGTGTAGCGGTAACAATATAACTGAATTCACTTTCGTTGTTTCCTTCATCAAAGGCAATTACTCCGTAGTAATACTGCTCT
The DNA here is from genome assembly GCA_964554125.1 of uncultured bacterium. Taxonomy (GTDB): domain Bacteria; phylum Krumholzibacteriota; class Krumholzibacteriia; order Krumholzibacteriales; family WJIX01; genus JAGHBT01. The sequence continues at coordinate 12,432 of CAZKNG010000060.1, forward strand.
CCATTTACAGGTTCTTCATATTCAAAGCTGTACTCGTAAGGATCGGGATCTTCGTCCAATTTAGTACCTATCCTTATATAATCCCCGTAGAGAGAATCACCCCGGTATATATCATAACCAGCTATATCACTCTCCGGGTTTGGAGCCCACCAGATTATTACATAACCGTCCCTGTTATCGGCGTCTATTCCCCGGGGAGCAGAGGGGGCGCAATCGGTCGGAACTTCTACCGGAACTTCTACCGGAACTTCTACTATTTTTTCCTCTTCATCACAGGAGAGGTTCAAAACGACTACCAAAAAGGTGAATATTGTGATGATATTACTGATCTTCATAATGCTCCTCTCATACTGCTGATACTCTTACGCAACAGGTATGCCATAAGGATCAGGTGAATTAAAAAAGGGCTATCTAAAGATTTTATTCGCTCAACTAGCTATTATATATGCAGTTAATGAAGCAAACTAATTGATTGTACTGAATAACGGATTGTGCCGCAGTTTATTTCAGATCTTAAAGTGTCACTTCAATTAAACAGAACCGTCCATTATAAAGGACATAACCGGTTAGATATTCTTTAGATTATAAATCTGAAAGGTCAGACTGAAATGAATAATATCCCGCAGCCGTCTATAAAGAACTGCAGATTATTTTTCGAGAGAAAATATTCAATTCCATAATAAGGATAACAGTTTTCTGACAAAAAATGTCAGAGGCAGGGCCAGCAAGCACCGGAGGGGATGTCCATGCTTGCTATTTCAACGAAGGAATCTCGCCATTCCATCAGGTAACCATACCTCTGACTTTCAAATAATATAAAGCCGAATTCGATTTGTCAAATAATTATTATGACGTAAAATAATATTATTACTGAAAATAGGGGGAAACCCCCGGTTTTTCTATATGAAAAACAAATAGCTATGAACAAACCGGCAAGAGAACTGAAGTCGATGCGGTTATAAAGAGACCCCACCTTATAAATCTATTAATTTCATTCCCGCATGTATCAGATCTCTTGCCGGCTGCTGATTGGAGAAGCAAACCGAGCCGGAATTTTTTCAGTTTACTTACCTGCTTATATAAAAAGCAATATCTGTTCCATTAATTAAAAAAACGCCGGCTTTTTCCTGGCAATGTAAGGTATTGTCATACAATTTGTTAGCGGCGTCGCATTACAATGATTAATCGGAGCCCGCACAGCAATGCTAAAATCTATAAAGATATTTTATTTAAAAAATGGGAAGCTGATATGTTCAGTTAAGAGTTAAGCTTATAGAATAAAATATTTTAGCATGGCAATAAATAAATTCAATACTATGGTTTGTTCTACCAGAGAAACCAGGGGTAAAGAACTTCAGGTAGAGATTAAACGATAGATTTTCTTAAGAATAAAGGAGGGGGAAATAGTTTAACGGCTTTTAGTTATCCCGTATTTACTTA
>CAZKNG010000061.1:0-13654 GCA_964554125.1 uncultured bacterium
GGGTAGAGTAATCCACTGCCCTGGTCATACATAACGGGAATATTATTATCCCGTCCGAGTTCCACCAGTTCTTTCAAAGAAACTTCATTAGTATAACCTGTTATACTGTAATTACTCTTATGCACCTTTAACAGAAGATCGGCACCGCTCTGAATAGCTTTCTTATAATCTTTTATGTGCGTTCTGTTCGTTGTACCGACTTCAATGACTCTACGCGCGGATTTTGAAAGGATATCCGGAAGTCTAAAGCTTCCTCCAATTTCAACGAGCTCCCCTCGTGATACGGCTACAGACCCATTTCCCGCCAGAGTATTTACGGCAAGAAAAACGGCGGCCGCGTTATTGTTTACAATATGAGCGTCACGGGCTCCTGTCAGGACTGACAACAGCTTAGCGGCGCGTCTTTCTCTCTTAACCCTCTTGCCCGTTTCAAGATCGATTTCCAAATCAATGTAGCCTGAAGCAGCTTTTTTTATTTCAGCCTGAACCTGCTTTCCCAATACAGCTCTTCCAAGATTTGTATAAAGCACAACTCCCGAAGCGTTTATAACTCTACTCGAGACACTCTCTGTCAGCTTTTTAACTTTCCCGGTAACCTCTGTTACTATCGCGTCTGTGAGATCTTCCTCTTTACCGGCGACAGTTCCTTCTCCTTCGATAATAGCACGGCGGCACCCACTTATTGCACGGCGCACAAGATCTACAATCCCCTTTCTTGAGAAAGGAGTGATAAGAAGATTTATACGATCATCTTTAAGTACTTTTTCAACTGAGGGCAAACTTTTCAGAAGCACTTGTAAATTCATATTTCCTCACAAACCTGAGTTGGTTTAATTTCCCATTTTCTACCACATATTGTGGGTATAGTCAATAACTTTCACAATATATTGATTGGACCTGCCGCCTATCATATTATTGCTTGATTGCAATTTCTAAACATCTATTGTATCTTGGACCAATAACGAGGCATTGTCTAGAATATTAAAGTATACTTTTTCAGATAAATTTCTCTAAGCTCGATAAAGATAATAAAAGGAGAAATGAATGGAAAATAATTTCTTGATTTCATTTGGGAGACTGTGTTTAAAGAGCAGTAAGAAACTGGCTTTCTACACAATATTTGCCGCTGCGGTCCTGTCGTTATACCCGGGCTGCGCTTCAAGACATTCAAAATATATAAAACTGTATTCATCTCTATCCGAGAAAAGACCAATCCTTGAACAAAGGAAAAGAGTTCTCATGGATAGAAAAATAGTTATAGATCCCGGGCACGGCGGTAATTTTAATGGCGCCCTGGGAGCAGACAGCCTGTCCGAAGCCCAAGTAAATCTGGGAGTAGCTCTTTACCTCTGGGGTTTGCTCGATGAAGCTGGAGCTGATGTCAAACTGACAAGAACAACCGACCGTGATTTCCTCTCAGAGAATTCCAAAGATCTTGAAGACGACCTTAAAGCTCGCACCCAAAAAGCTAATTCTTACAACCCCGAAGTATTTATCTCAATTCACCATAATTCAACACTCCCGGTTAAAAGAGATAAAAACAGAATTGAAATCTACTATAACAGCAAAGACTCAGGGGCTTCACTTGAGCTTGCTCAATTGGTCAGACTTCACCTTGCACGAAATCTTGGTATAGAAAACTCAAGAATAAATCCCGGGAATTACTATGTCCTTAGAAATTCAACTGGACAGGCGTCGATTCTGGGTGAAGCAAGCTATATATCCAATCCGGCGGTTGAGGGCAAATTGAAATTATCTTCCAAACAGCAACTCGAAGCTGAAAGTTACTTTATCGCTCTGGTAGATTATTTTTCGAGGGGAGTACCCATAATAAAATTAATATCAACTCAGGCTGATACTGTTTACAGTAATACTAATTTTGTTTTCAAAATAAAGAGAGGTAACAATATACCCCTCGATCCTGCTTCCTCAGTAATATACTTTAACGGGAAATCAAATAACCCGTCCTTAGACATAAACAACGAAACAGTTCATTTCGGCATAACTTCCGATACTCCTAACAAAATTCATACAATCCAGGCAAGTGTCAAAAGCGTAAAAGGGGTGACCGCAACAAGCGGTTTACATACTTTTGTATTAAACCGGCCTCCTGAGTATTTTCTACCCCTTCCCCCCGAACGCGATTCAGAAGAAACCGTTACTCTTTCTGTTAAAATACTTGATAAATTCGGCAATCCCATAATCGACGGTTCTCACGCTTTAATTTCATCTCCAGACTCTGATAAGAAATATTCGGAAGAATGCTCCGGCGGAATCCTCTCCTTTTGTGTGAGAGAATCCCTTCTGCCTGGGAACTTTACTATCGATATAGCAGGTAATAATGACACTCTTTTCTTTCCCCAATTTGCCCCGTCTAAAACCAGAACCCTGAAGATCGTCAGTGCATGGGATAACAAAGTAATACCTTTTCCCTTGATTTACACTGGAGAAGGCAGCCATACGCTAAAAGGTGACGAAAATGGGATCGTTCATCTTTCCGATTCACTGTCAAAGATAAATCCCGTGGTAATAGCGGGACGGTTCAAACCGCGCGCAACAGAGATCAATACTTTTTCAGGGGGGAATGAAACGGCAGTTATAAAACTTTCTCCTTTATTCGAGGGAAAATTAAACTCGCGTAGAATTGCGATAGATCCCGCCTGCGGTGGAGCAGACGGTGGAACTTCAGGCAGTAAGATGATCAGGGAAAGTTCTATAAATCTGAGAATAGCAAAACAGGTCAGTAATATTTTAAAAACTTCAGGAGCCTTTGTGTATTTAACCAGAGAAGGGGAAGAAACTCTGTCGCGGCAGGAAAGAATTGCCGGGATCAACCGTTTCTATCCGGAGCTGTCAATCAAGATCAAACACGACTTGAAATCAGATGATGCTGAAGCAGTTTTTTCGATTCACCATTACCCCGAAAGCAAAGGAGGAATAAAAGCAGCCGGTATCATTAACTCCAACCTCGCAAATCTCTATCCAAACGAGAGCGGTGCAATAAAAAATTCAGCAAGCTCATTTCTTTCACAGACATCCTGCCCCGCCTGTGAACTCCATTTTACATCGCTGGATGAAAAAGAATTTGAAGAAATCGCCTCCGATCCCGATTATATAAATCTGATAAGTGAAAATATATTTTCATCCATCCTGAATTATTTCAGCGGTGACAATACAGAATTTAATCCGGTAAAAATCAAAACAACCTCTTACGGACGCGTTTTACCCCATGTATACGTAACTATTGATAATCTTCTTACACTACCCGCCGATGACTGTGGAACAGCAGTTTTCAGCCATATCGATCCCGGGAAACATATGATCTTTGTTCAAACTTACGGCGAAGAGCATCACCGCGGAATGTATGACGTTGGGGCGGAGAAGGGAAATGAAATATTAATTGAATTGAAAGATGATTGATCTGCAGTTCATTGATTATACCCTGCAATATATACTCTTAGTACTTAAAAGGTCGGTCTTCTCTGTTTTTATCCGCTTTATAACTTTTATGAGTTAAAAACCGTTCTTTCTCATCATTTCTTACCGTATAGAATAAAATGCCTTTGCCCGATATGCTCTTCAGATATTGGTGCATCCTGTTATTCAACAGATACTCCATCTTTTCACGTAAATTCATATCCTCTATTTCAACAGTTAGAAGATCAATGACTTTTTTAGCTCCCGCGTATCCTTTGACTTCAAAACGGTTGGCGGCTTCCGCGGGTTGTCCTGTGTAAGCAGCAGCTGACATGTATAATTCGCGTTCTTCATTCATGCTCGTTTTCGCGGGAAATAAAGCCCCTGTCATATCTTTTCCAGTCATTCGTATCAAATCATCAAAATCCCAATTACTCAAGCCAAGTAGCTGTATTCCGAATTCATAAAATGAAAGCTGGGGCAAAATCAAAACCAGGTCATCTTTATCTGAAGGAATGAAAAGCGCTTCGGGAGAAGCGGCCTTTATTCTATCGATCTTTTCTTTGAAATCGGTATCTCCCTCCGTATAATAATCGGCCAGACAGATCTTTCCTCCTTCTCTTTCTACTTCAGCCTTAAGCAATAACTCGATCCTCCTGTTTAATTCATTGTCTGAAGCCAGGAAGGCAATCCTTTTTATTCCGAGTTCTCTACAGGCAACTTTACTGACAGCAATTATTTCAGATTCGTAATTCCTCAAATCCTGGAATATATAATCACCTATATCTTCGATCCCTCTCTCAGGGGCGACTGGAGAAAACAGTATTCTCTTGTGAGCCTGAGCAACCTGCGCCGCTGCAACAGTGGAAGAACTTGAAATAGCCCCGATTATAACATCAACATTCTCTTCCTTTATAAGTCTTTCAGTTGTCAGGAAAGCTTCAAGAGGGTTCGCTTTTGTATCTCCCACAACAACTTCAACACCGCGAAGGCCCCTTCTTCTGGCTTCTTTTAACGCGAGAACTGCGCCGCTCGCGAAAGATTCGCCGAGTTTTGAAAACCTGCCGGTTAGCGGACATATAACTCCTATCCTGAAGGGAGATAATTCCCGCTTCTCAGTTCCCCTTTCCAATTCCCTATTCTCGGGTAGATCAGCTCCTGTATAGCGGGAAATCAATTCTGCTATTCTATCCTGATACCCCTTATCCGCCCGCCTGCCGGATAATTTCAAACTCCTCTCCAGCATAAAAGATAAAAGCGGAGAAGAATTATATTTTTCGGCCATATTCTCAAGATCTGTTAAAGCCGGCATTTCTTCTTCAGAAAGTAATTTCTTAGCTTCATCTAACTGAGATTCACTTATATCCAGCATTGAAGCCTTCAAAATATTCTCGGTCGCGAGAGAGAATTCCCTCTTGTCTATCTGGGCTTCAGCGGTTATAAGGTAAGCCTTGACTTTTAATCTGTCCGGATGATCTTCTTTAAAGATTGGATTTAAGACTTCGATCGCCCGGTCAGTGTCACCCTGTTTCAAATTAGCTCTGCCCAGGTAAACACGGACTTTACCGGCATTCTCGCTCCCCGCATAACTCACCAGATAGCGCCTGCCGGATTCCCTCGCACCATTAATATCACCTTCAAAAAGAAGGGTTCTTATATTCGTGATTAATGCCTCTTCATCTTCACTTAGATCTTCTGCCTCTTTTCCTGAAGGGGGAAGAGGTGCACAGGAAAAAAGGATCAGGCAGATTGACAGAATAATCAATATTTTCATAATCAGTTTTTATTCAAAGAAAGACTCACTATTTATTTATAAACATAATTTTTTAGCTACAAATCAAAAAAACCGAAATCGTCAGGGTCAATTCTATCAAAATGACCCTCCTCGTCATCCTTTTTGATAGACATCTTTCTGGAATATTTATCGAAAAGATCATTATCTACAAAGATTGAAGCTTTACATCGAAGAGCAAGCGCAATCGAATCACTTGGCCTGGCATCCACATAGAAAATATCTTCATCCCGCTTCAGAACAATCCTGGCAAAATAGGTATTTTTTGAAATTCCTGTTATTTCCACACTACTAACTTCAGCTTCCAGAACGTCCACAATGATCCGCATAAGATCGTGTGTCATCGGTCTCTGAAATGATTTTCCAGCTAAAACAGTAAATATCGAGGAGGCCTCCGCTGGGCCTATCCAGATGGGCAACACCGCGCTCTTCCCGGAAGCCTTTAAAAGTACCACGGGATATTCCCGTTCTTTATCCATAGCTAGAGCGCTTACTACAACTTCTCGCATTGATATTATCCCCCTCTACTCTTCAGCACTTTCTTTCTTGATACTACCGTCTGAATCAAGTTTCAATGAATTTTTACCCATATTCTCTTTCAACCATTTTGCGGATTCGATTATCTCAGAATCGGGATATTTTTCAAATAATTCATTGAGCACTCTCCGGGCAAAAACATAATCACTTAATTCTTCAGAATAAGTAAAAGCTATCATGAACAGAGACTGCGGCGCGAATTTGTGATCGGGATAACCGTTGGATATCGCTCTGTAGTATATGATTTTCTTATTTGGCGAATCTTCTTCCTGGGCAAGCTCCCATAGCTCCTTGGCCGACCTTGTGTTTTTTATCAGATCCTGACGAAGATAATTGACAGCATTGTATTTTTTCTGCAGTCTCTTTATTTCATTTTCAATGACTTCTTTTATTTTACGATTTTTAATCTTCCCAATAATATTTTCACGGACCTCAGACAAGGGTTTAATAGTTGCCGGACGTTTTTCCAGAACCTTAACTATAGAATATCCCTTGTCGAAAGAAATAACATCGCTGATCTGCCCTTCGGAGAGCCATTCTACAGCATTGCCGAACCTTTGGTCTTTTCCAACAAAATTAATATAACCATGAGGGTTAAAATATCCCAACATTCCATTCTTCTGTGAAGTCGAGAAATCTTCACTTTCCTTCTTGGCAATTTTATTGAAGATGTGAGGGTCATCACTTTTTTCGATCCTTTTTTTCCATTCCACAGCTTTGAGGCTGTCGCGGGAAAATATGTGTTGAGCTTTTACCGTAGATTTATTCTTGAATTCAAGTTGATGATTATCATAGTATTCCTTTATCTCTTTATCAGTACACTCTACCTTTTCAGCCAGATGACCGTAAAACGCCTTGATTAAGATTGCTCTCCTGGCGTAATCGAGTTTTGTTCTTACACTTTCCCTATTCTGTATTTTATTTTCAAGGGCTGCTTTGTAAAGAACCCTTTCCTTGATCATTTCATCCACAAGTTCCGCCCTTCCTGCTTCTCCTTCATATTTCTTTTTCTGGCCGTAAGGAAGGGATTTCATCCTCGCCTTAAGTTCTCTCTCTTTTATCACTTCATCATCCAGTCTAGCGACCAAACCGGATTTAACTTCAATATCATCCCCCCCCTTGCATCCCGCGATAAAGCTCACCGCACAGATAACTGTCATTACCGCAATCAGGTTACGTGACATAACAAAACCTCCCTTTAGATTCTTACAGAAGTTTATTCAATCCTTCTTTTTCAGCAAATTCAACAATTTCACGAACTCTCTCACTCTTTCCCTTTTTGCAAACAAGAATATTGGCGCCATCAGAAATCACGATAATATCTTCAACTTCGACGGCGGCAGTAAATCCTTCGGGGTTGTAGAAAAGACAGTTTTTAGAATCAACCAGCTTAGATTTTCCGATTTTAACATTTCCGGAACTATCACTTGAGAAAATATCGTATAGAGCATCCCAGCTGCCGACATCATTCCAACCTAGTTCCACTGGAATAACAACAACGTTATCTGCCTTTTCCAGAATACCGTAATCGACGGAAGTGGATGGAAGACGTGGATATTCCTCCCGGACAACCTCTTGCATTTCTTCCTTTCCTATCGATTGATCAATCCTCATAAGAGCATCATTCCCGGACTGCATAAAACGCGACCAGGACCGCAGATAAACAGAAGGCCTCCACATAAAGATGCCGCTGTTCCAATAATATCCACCTGTTTTGATAAATTTTAGGGCCAGTTTCCGATCCGGTTTTTCGTGAAAACGCTCAACCCTGTAATAAACGTTACCGGTTTCCGTATCAGGTTCTCCACCAGCCTGAATATATCCATAGCCGGTAGCGGGATACTTTGGTTTGATTCCGAATGTCACCATAAAGTCGTTTTTTCCGGCTAATTTCGCTGCTTCCTTTACTGAATCATAAAAATTGTCAGTATTCTCTATTAAATGATCAGCCGGGCAGACGAGAAAAGGTTCGTCCCCGCCTCGCTTTTTAACCAGAAGGGCGGCAATAGCCAGCGCCGGGGCGGTATTTCTTCCCGCGGGTTCTGTGAATATATTTTCAGAAGGGATTTCAGGAAGTTCCTCTTTTATCAGTTCCAATTGATCTTCAACGGTGATAAGAAATATTTTCTCCTCGGGAAGAACGGCAGTCAGTCGGCTGAAAGTTATCGACAACATACTTTTGTCGCCGTTTATCTTAAGAAACTGCTTCGGTTTTTTACCCTTGCTTGCCGGCCAGAACCTCTTACCCTTACCCCCAGCCAGAATAACAGCGTACACTATATCCTCCACTTACCAAGAAAAAATTCCTAACAAAAATAGAGTGTCATGAATCAAATAAGCTTGAAGTATCCAATTTGAATTTTTCCAGCACTCTGGAAAATTCTTCCCTTATTGCAATAAGAGCCTTTTCTGTCTCAGCTTCGAACCTGAAAACAAGAGCGGGCTGAGTATTTGACGCCCTTATAAGACCCCATCCCTCTTCAAAATCAACTCTGGCGCCGTCAACATCCATAACCCTGTTCGTCTTTTTGAAATGATCGGAAACCTCTCTTACTATATCAAATTTCCTGGCATCTTCACATTCGATCCTTATTTCAGGTGTACTTTTATACTTTGAAAATTCTCTGTAAAAATCGCTTAGCGGTTTTTCTCTCTTCGAGACTATCTCAAGAAGTCTCAAAGCCGCATATATAGCATCGTCATATCCAAAATATCTGTCTGAGAAAAACTGATGTCCGCTCATTTCACCAGCCAATAGAGCGTTTTCATCACGCATTTTCTTCTTAAGAAGGGAATGGCCGGTCTTCCACATGATAGGGTTACCACCGTAATTCCTTATGTCTTCATCGAGGGACCTTGAACATTTAACCTCGAATATAACTGTAGCGCCGGGGTTATTCTTTAACATATCTCTCGCGTACAATGCCAGAAGAGCATCACCCCATAGAACATTTCCTTCTTCGTCTATAACGCCGATTCGATCAGAATCTCCGTCGAAACCAATGCCCAGTTCAAGTCCTCCTTCAGCGACTGCGGCTTTCAGATCAATTAGATTATGCTCAACTGTGGGATCAGGATGATGGTTGGGGAAATTGCCATCCGGACGCATGAACAACTCTACAGGCTCAAGCCCCAGCTTTCTGAATATATCCAGAGCCACAATACCAGCCGTTCCATTTCCGCCGTCTATGGCAAATTTTACCGGCCGTTTAATATCTATATTTTCACAAAGATAATCGATATATTCGTCTCTAACATCTCTTTTGATTAAGCTTCCTTTTCCCTCCCTGAATCTTCCATCTACGATAATGCTGTGCAGTTCACGGATATCTTCTCCATAAATAGTGCCTTCACCGCGAAGAATTTTAAAACCATTGAATTCCGCTGAATTGTGGCTGGCTGTAATAATTATTCCACCCTGTTTATTCCATTTCTTTGCGGCAAAGTAGAAGACAGGAGTAGGAACAACACCAATATCTATAATATTCACACCGCTTGACAGTAATCCTTCGGCAAGAACATTAAAAAACCTCTCACTGCTAAGGCGTATATCTCTTCCGACAATCACTTCTTCTATATTGTCTCTCAGGAATGTCACGGCCGCTGCTTTACCGAGATTCCTCACACCATCATCCGTTAAATCCTCATCGACAACACCTCTAATATCGTACTCTCTGAATATTTTTTCCGGTAATGCGATAATTACCCTCCTTATAACAGGCACGGGAGTTGTAGATCTTCAAGGAATTTGTTGGAAAAAGGAAGTAACTACTCCTTGACAACCCATACCTTAACAGGAACTTCAACTTCTTTGTGAAGACGCACAGTAACTGTATATACACCGAGAATCTTTATTGGTTCCTCCAATATAATCTGTTTGCTTTCAATCTTGATATCACTGTGTTTATTAATTGCTTCCGCGATATCAGACGCACCTACGGAACCATACAATCTATCTTCATCGCTGGCTTGAACAGTAATAGTGCAGGAAATGCCTTTCATCTTCTCGGCAGTCCCTTCCAGATTACGTTTTATTTTCCTGGCTCTGATTTTACGTTGCTGGTCCTCTTCTTCGATTACCTTCTTGCTTGATCTGGTAGCTATAACAGCCAGGCCTTTCGGTATGAGGAAATTCCTCGCGTAACCGTCTTTAACATCAACAATCTCTCCAGTTTTACCCAGATTCTCTATATTGTCTCTTAAAATTATTTCCATTATCCTCGCACCACCTTACCGGTAATATACCCTTACAAATGGTAACAATGCCATAAATCTAGCGCGTTTAATAGCCCGCGCGAGCATTCGCTGGTGACGTGCACACGTACCTGTCACTCTGCGCGGCGCTATTTTACCTCTATCGGTGATAAAGCGTTTGAGAAGAACATCATCCTTCCAATCGATCTTATTAACACCTTTTTTACAGAATTTACAGGGTTTATCAGAACCCGGCCTTCTACTTTTAATTTTTCTTTTCTTTGATTTTTTAGCCATAACTTTACCTCTCTATTGATTCCTCTGTCTTCTCTTCATCCGGCGAAACACTACTGTCGTCTATAACAATCATATGCCTGATAACAACGGAATCATATTTGAATACCCTTTTTAATTCATCGAGGATTTCATTATTCCCTTCAAATTTAAGAAGAACATAAATACCCTCAACGAACCCATCGATTGCGTAGGCCAGTTTGCGTTTTCCCCATATATCCTTTTTATTAATTAGTCCGCCGCGTGAAGTTATAATCTCAGCAAAGCGGTCGGCATGACTGCTTATCTCAGCTTCTTCTAATGAAGGCTCCAGAATAAAAACACATTCATATGCTCTCACTGGCAATTCCCTCCCTTCGGTCTTTAATGACTTTCTCCTGATTATGGAGAAAGTAGGGTGATAAAAGGACGCTTAACAATACCCGCTATCCCCGCAGAAACAGCAGAGATGAAATATAACACTCGTACAATTTCGGGTCAAGCTCCAAACTGACTGAAAATCTATCAGCTCTATTCTCTTTTCCGATTGAAGTTCCGCATAGCTGTTTCAATCCCCCTGTTTACAATTACTTTAATCGCTTCAACCGCCTCTTTCCGCATTGAACTTACATCTGATATTTCTGATTCAGAAAACGGTTTGAGAACAAATTCCTTCCATTCAGATGACTGAGGTGCCGGGCCTATCCCCATACGGAGACGAGCAAATTCGTTTGAATCGAATTCTTCTTCAATAGACTCAAGCCCCTTGTGTCCACCACTGCCCCCGGATCTCTTTATGCGCAGAGAGCCAACAGTGAGATTGATATCATCACATATAACCAGGATATTGGAGCTTTCTAACCGGCTGAAAAAAGACAGCACTGAACCTGAAAGGTTTATATAGGAAAGCGGCTTAATTAAAGTTACTTTGCCGTGTCTGGTTTTCCATATTGCCACATCCGCGCTTTCATTCCCGCTATTCCAGCTGAGGTTATATTCTCCGGCAAGTAGATCAAGCACTTGAAATCCCAGATTATGTCTCGTATCAGCATACATACTGCCGGGATTACCAAGCCCGCAAAGATAAGATATCCCACACACTTAATATCAGGATCCTTCTTCCTGCTCTTCTTCACCCTCAGTTTCTTCCTCTTCGCCTTCTTCACCTTCTTCAATCTCTTCACCCTCTTCGATCTCTTCTTCCTCGACCTCTTCTTCGGGCAGTTCAAGCTCTTTGGGAGCCGCAACATGGACCAGAGTTAAATCCAGATCAGAAACAAAGTTGATATCTTCATAATCTTCCACAATATCAGAAACGTGAATCGTATCGCCTATAGACATTTCTGTAACATCGACATTGATAAATTCAGGGATTTCAGCTGGCCTAGAATTAATCCTTATCTGTCTAATACTATGATAGAGTATTCCTCCTTCTTCAGTTACACCCTTTGCGACACCCTTGATTCTAACTGGAACATTTACATCGATCTTCTCATCCATAGCGACCCTCAATAGATCCACGTGAAGGATATCGCCTGTAACAGGGTGCTGCTGAATATCTCTTACAATTGTTACATTCTCGCCAATGTCCACACCTTCAATATCAAGGTGAACAATAAGATTTTCAGTTTGAGCGTTGTGAATAATCTCCCATATATCATGTTCATCCATCACAAGGGGAATAGGCTCTTTTTTGTGGCCGTAAAGAATGCCGGGGATCTTTCCGTTTTTACGCAATCTGCCCCCGCTCTTCTTCCCCACTTCTTCTCTTACGGTTGATTTTAACAATATCTTTTCCATTTTTTCCTCCGTATTTATATAAATAACTTACTGATTGATTCCTCTTTATGTATCCTCATAATTGCTTCACCAAGCAGAGAGGAAATATCAAGCACTTTTACCTTACTGCATTTGCTACTTCCATTATACGGAATGGAATTCGTCACCACAACTTCTTCGATAACGGATTCTTCGAGCCTTTCAAGAGCAGGCCCGGAAAACACAGGGTGTGAAGCTGCTGCAATTATTCTCTTTGCACCTTCTTTTTTTAACGCTGCTGCTGCTTGAGTAATTGTCCCGGCTGTGCTTATTATATCATCAAAGATGATTATATCACAGTCTGAAACATCACCTATTATATTCATGACTTCCGTTGCATCCGGCGTCATTCTGCGTTTGTCTACTATAGCTAAATTCGCTTCTACCTTCTTGGCAAAAGCCCTTGCCATTTTAATTCCGCCGACATCGGGTGAAACAACAACCGGATCATTGAATTTCTTTTTCCTAATATATTCAAGAAAGACCGGAGTTGCAAAGAGATTATCCAACTGAATGTCAAAAAACCCCTGAATCTGGGCAGCGTGCAGTTCAAAAGCCAGCACTCTGTGAGCTCCGGATGTTTCAATAAGATTAGCCATGAGTTTAGCTGAAATCGGAACTCTCGGTTTATCTTTCCTGTCCTGCCGCGCGTAACCATAATAAGGAATTACAGCTGTAATTCTACTTGCCGACGCTCTATAGCAAGCATCAATCAATATCAGTAATTCAAGTATATTTTCTGCCGGTGGAAATGTCGGCTGAATAATAAATACATCCTGTCCCCTGATATTTTCATTGATACTTACCTGTATTTCTCCATCTGAAAAACGCTCCGCGCTGACATCACATAAATCTTTCCCTAAATATTCAGAGATCGATCTGGAAAGATATGGGTTCGCAGTTCCTGAAATCAAAGTTATTTTATCAACCATCAAAACTCCTCCAAAAAAAGGTGACCGCCAAGGTCACCATTACCTATTTTATCTGGGGCGGGAGGATTCGAACCTCCGATGCGGGACCCAAAATCCCGTGTCTTGCCACTTGACGACGCCCCACCTTATAACATCGACCGTTAACCCTTCCGTGTCAATTCTACTCTAAGAGCTCTTTTTCGGCCTCAGATTCAATGTTATTAATTTCTTTCTGGTAGGCTTCAATTATTACTTTTTCCATCCAGTTTCTTGTCTCGCTGTTAATTGGATGGGCTACGTCCTGATAACTGCCATCAGGGCGTTTGCGACTTGGCATTGCAACAAAAATCCCCTTTGAACCCTCGATAAGCTTAAGGCCGCGAACGACAAAGCAATCATCAAACGTGATGCTGGCAAAGGCCTTTAATTTATTATCCTCATGCAATGAAATTCTTATTTCGGTGATTTCCATTTGCCCCCCTTGAGCTTACCCTTTCCTTCAAAATAAACAGTTTTATTTAAGGGCTCTACAATTGAACCCAGATACCCTTTAACGGATAAATAATCTAACGTTCTTTCCGCGCTTGTTCTATCGTTAAAAACAGCAAAGCACGCTGATCCGCTACCACTGAGAGAAGAAAAAACACAATCTTCCCGTTTCTCCAATATTGTCAGAATCAAAACTAAAATTATTTAATAACATTTTTATTTT
>CAZKNG010000062.1:0-13654 GCA_964554125.1 uncultured bacterium
TTTGTCATCAAGGAATAGTCTTCTGCCATCTTAGAATTAAGGTATTTTATCTTATCTGTTCTTTTAAGTATAAATGTCGTTAACAAAATAAATAATCTTTTTTTTATTTTTTGTAGAGCATTTAACTTACCAAGAAAACCTGCATTGATAATATCTCCATTAACTTCAACTACGAATTTCGCCCCGGTCAGGACCTTGAGAATATATCCACTGAGCCCGCAGAGAAGGGGATCATATGCAATAATAATATCAATTTTCTTCTTCTTGTGAGACCGTAATCCGAATAATAGAACAAAATATATAAATACTATATGATGTATTATTATTTTTTTGACATACGGTATGGCTTGAAACCGGAAGTTCCCCAACATTGTGTTCGTACCGCCGCTGGGGCATATTGCCACCATATCACCATGGTATGAGCCTGAGAGCAATTCATACTTGACGCTGACATTCGGTAGTTCAGGACGGTGTAAAAGATAGTTTATAAAAAATAGTTTTTTCATATTGTATTATTCCAGTTAATTGATTTGCAATTTACTATACTAATACATGATCATGAACACTTTGTAAATTAATATCAAAGTGCCCTCCAAAATCAAAATAATGATAAAATCATTCCGTGTAAATTTAGTGAATTTTATTCCTGTTTCACTTTGAAGATTTAAAGATAGCGTTGCTGTCATTGCAAACAGTACGTATATGATCGGGCTGTAAGTCTGGGAAAGGAAAAAAGCCGATGTGAGAAACCCTATCATGGATACCTGAGTGATTCTGGAATACAATATAAGATTTGTATCAGTAGATTTTTTTTCAATTCTGATCAGGTCTTTGAAAGTGGTATATATCATCGCTATCCAGATAAAGAATCCTACAAGTCCAAGTTCCGCAAGACATTTTATAAAAGCGCTATGAGCTGCTCTGGAAGCATATTGTGTGAACTTTTGCATTCCTACTCCCAGAACAGGATGAGATTTAAGCATAATAAATCCACTCATCCAGGCATAGACACGTCCACTGGCTGATTGCTCGTAGGGTGACATGCTTGCCATACGACCTGGTGCCAGAGCAAGCGCTATAATAATAAGAACAGCGCCGGTAATTAATCCCTTCTTCACACCCCATCTCTTGAGAGCAAAGCTGCTTAATACTGCCAAAACTGCCAGATATCCTCCACGTGACTCCGTAAAGAAAATAGCTATAAAAAATATGCTCAACATAGCGATTAGCCCAATTCTGATTATTCCATTTAATTTTTTGTAAAAAAGGTTGAAAAGGAGAATTGGCATTGATGAAATAAGCGCAAGCGCGAAATCATTTGGATCACCGAAGATGCTAATCCATTTAATGCGGCCATATATTGGGGTATTCCCAACAAGATCGACTCCATTGTAATGCTGAATCAGTCCGTTTATTGCCAATAAAAAGCAAGCAAAGGTAATGCTCCAGTATAAGATTTTGTATCTTTTGCCTGTGATCAAGACGATGAGGAGAAAAGGAAGAAATAAAGTCAGGAATTCGTTTAAGGAATCCCATGCTCCTTCCAAGTTGAAATTTGAAAGATCACTGAGTGGTACAATGAGTAATAGAATAAACATCAAAATATTTTGACGTGTAGCGAATATTTTGATTTCATCTCTGTTAATTACCTTTTGAATAAGGGAAAATATTATAATGACCATTGCCAGGGTGAACATAATTCTCAATGGTTGCAGAGATGGCATGAAATCCTGAGGCCTGATGTAAATCAACATCAGGTACAGAATTAATCCGAAGAAAGGATGAAAGAAGATAGTTATTAATATAATTATACCAACCATACTCGCCGCTGCGAGAGGCACCGATTTTAAGGCAAGCAATGAGATGGCTATTGTGACTAACAAGAGAAAAACAATTATCAGAATATTGCGTTTTTCCATAATATTATGATTCTGCCTTTTATTTATCCCCAGGGCATTAAAGGAGTTGAAATGTTGAATGGTAGTATACGATAATCATCGATTACAAATCAAATTATCTCTTCCACCTGACATCCGTTCTCCCCAACGCGAATTTATACAAACCTGCTACAGCCGCCAGGTTCAGAGAGGTGAATACGAACGTCATATTCATAAATCTGTTTTCCCTCAGAGCTCTGAAATAACCGGCAGCTGCTGCTGAAGTATAGAATATTAATTGGATAGTAAACAGAGAGCTATAAAATATGCCGCCTGAAACCGCCGAGGTGATCAAAGCTGTAAGCAGGGCATAGGGGATAAGCAGGCGGAAGAACTTGTGCGATATGGTTTGAATGAAAATCCTGTTTCTAAAGGGGTTGAATAACCACTTATTACGGCTGAAAAGCTGGAAGTTGCCCGCGAGTGTGCGAACCTTCCTTCGCCATTCTTCTTTCATCTTCGAAGAAGATATATCCTGAGCGACGGCTTCAGATTCGAAAATAACGCGGTAGCCCTTCCTGAAGATCTGAAGGGGTATTTCGATATCGTCGAGAATGGTATCTTCACTGACCGGCTCGAAGAGCTCTCGTCTTATAGCGTATATGGCGCCTGTAACACCCAGTGTGGAGTCTATAACGGCTTCAGCTCTTCTGATCATTTTTTCATATTTCCAGTAGAGCCCGATGTTTTTACCTGTACTGATTGCGGTATTGCTTAGATGCAGCTCGCCGCTTACAGCGCCTATATCCTCTGAGGCGAAATTCCGCGCCAGCCTGCGTAGCGCGTCAGGTCTGTATTTCTGTCTGACATCCGAGAAGACTACTAATTCACCGCTTACTTTACTCACCGCTTTGTTTAATTGCGTTGGTTTGCCTCTTTGATCCTTTTCTTCGATAAAGAGAATATCCTTTCGCCCGCGAAGGATTTCGTTTGTCCGGTCCGTGGAACCGTCGGATAATACACATATTTCCATAAGTTCGGAAGGATAATCAAGTTCAAAGCAATTATTCAGTTTCCTGGCTATTCTATCTTCTTCATTATAAACGATAATGATCAGACTGATCGAGGGCAGAGAGGATTCTTCAGTATCTTTGAATGCAGTGGCCGGAGCAAATTTACTGAAAAGGATTATCAGAGCGGGATATATAAGATATGTATAAAGAATGAAGACTGCCGCTGACCAGAAGAGAAACAGAGCCATAATTACATCTTTTTCTTATTTACGAGGCCATAATAATTATTTACCTGCTGAAGTGCATTGAAATTCTGTGAAAAGAGCCCAGATTTCCGTAGGGACTGAAAGCATAATTAAGCGTAATATAATCCCTTACGTTAAATCCTCCCCCCATCGAAAAGCCGTTCCCAGGTCTTGATTCCTGGCCGCAGTATCCGGCTCTGATTTTCAATATGCTGTAAAGATCTATTTCCGTTCCGGTGCTTAAGTAAATGTTTTCGTACTTTGGAAATACCGCGTCGGCGGCGAGTGTTACGGTAACATTATCATCATCTATTTTAAATAACTGGCTGCCGCCCGCACGGATTGTCATGGGGATAGGTTCATTAATTGAATCGAACTTTATATCCGGGCCGATATTCTGAACCGCAAAACCGGCTGAAAATCCATGTTGCTCCATTGAGTATAATAACCCTATATCAAAAGCCATGCCCGCCGCGTGCCAGTCCCCAAGTTTTTCTCTGAAATATTTTAGATTTATTCCCGCGGAGACTGAAGGCACAGGGGAGTACTGGCATCCCGCTACCGCCTGGTAATTGTTACTAGTAAATCCCTCTGTGGGAGTTCCTGAACCATCAAATCCCTGTATTTCGGGGCGGTACAGGAAAGTCAATCCCGCGCCCAGAACAAATTTGTCATTGACGCGTGTGTAACCGGACAGGTTTTCGTAGCGGTCATCAAATATCCATTCGGAATGTGATATTGCCAGTCCTTTTCCATCACGGGCGCTTAGAAGAGCGGGGTTGTAAAATAGCGCGAACGGGTTATCTACCGCTGCTGCTGCCTCTCCCATCGCAATAGATTTGGGGCTGACAGGCAGAGTGAGATATGACGCTCCGGTCGTCCCGGCTCCGTCGGCGCTTAAGCCGGGAGCGGAAAGAAAACTTATCATAACGATTATTAATGCCGTAATATACACGATGTTTTTTCTTACAAGTCTCATAGCTGTATTACCCTTGTCTTTAGTTTACGATCATTACCGGTCTTTTTTCCGTTACTTCTCCTCCGGAATCTTCGACTATTACGTAGTATACTCCGCTCATTACCTTACTGCCATTATGATTTGTGCCATCCCAGTTAATTTCTCCTACAGCTGGTACAGTTTTTTCGTAAATTTCCATACCGTTGGAGTTAAATATCCGGACAGCTCCGTTTGACGGAAGCCCATCCATAGTCATGCTGCCTTTAAAAGGACTATAGGGAACCGGATAGATACTCAGTTGGGGGGATGACAATGGAGCGGGGACTTCTTCACTCACGGTAAAGGTATCCTGAGCCGATAATGTGAGGTTGTCGTATTGATCATATGCTGCGGCTCTGGCGTAATATGTTTTCCGGACTTCAAGATTTTCCAGCTGATTAGAGTGGGAAGTGGTCCAATCGGTTTCATCGAAGCTGCTCATAGAGTCGAGGACGGCATCCGAATCATACTGAATGAAACCGGTTGTAGGTACCGGTGTTTCCCAGTTGATTCTAAAACTACTCAAGCCTGTTTGTGATTTGCCGGTTATTTTGCAGCTGTCGCTGAGTGACGGAGTAGCGTCTGACGGAATAGTCATTCCGGAGACAGGATTAGAAAAACCGCTTCTTTCTCCGCTCGTGTTCTTGGCGATCAACCTGTAATAGTACCTAGTTCCCTTCTCAAGCCCTTCATCTAAATATTCGAAGGTGTTGTTGTCCACACTGTCTATAGCAGAAAAACCGGCTCCCCGGTCCAGAGACCGGTATATTACATAACCTGTGATATCCGGCTCGGGATTTGGCTCCCAGTTAACCAGATAATCAGCTGTTTCCTGCGCTGAAACATTAATCGATAGAACTATGAGAAGTAGAAAGGTGCATATGCCAGCTGTTGTTTTTTCCATTTTTCCGCTCCTGAAATCTCTGTTGAATGTTAAGCCTGACAATTTGGATATTAGACTAAGGGATATGATTATGAATTTCGAGAGAAAAAACGGGAAAAAGCCAATTTTTCGCATTTTAGTAAATTCCACGTTGTTCCTAATGATTGCTTCTCGTTTCAAATCGTTCCTAATCCCTCTTAAGTCTTTCTTTTCTTTTAGACAATTTAGCTGCGGTCAGGGGAAATCGCAATTAATATGCCATCTTCCGCAGTTAAATATTAATAGGATTAAAGCGGCATGTCTTATTAAAAAAGAATCCCGGGAGCATAATGAGTAAAACTATTTACATGGAACTATTAATTCGGAAGTAATTGGATCTTTATAAAGGATGTGTTGAAGAATTATTCTCATATTTATTAAAGCATACCGTTAATAAATGGATTGCGTTTTTTTTCATCACCTATAGTTGTCGAGGGGCCGTGACCGCAATACACTATGGTATCATCGGGCAGTTCGAGAAGTTTTAATCGGATCGAGTTTAAGAGGGTTTCCCTGTTTCCTCCGAAAAAATCAGTTCTTCCGACAGAGCCCGCGAAGAGTGTATCTCCTGCCAGTACAAATCTGTCGAACTTCAGCGAGATCCCTCCTTTTGTGTGACCGGGTGTACTGAGAACGCTTCCGGTTATGTTGCCTACCTTTATTCTATCCCCTTCTTTGAGCAGCTGCTCAACAGCCGGTTCTTCGATCTGTCCCAGTCCCCAGAGAGGGGCTTCCTCAATCGATTTCTTCATTGTATCTAAATCATCGGAGTGGATTGCGAGACCGATATTGTAATTTTTCAAGATATCCGCGGCCGCAGCCATGTGATCACTATGGCCGTGGGTTAGAATAACGCCTGTGGGATTAAGGGATGTTTCGTCTATAGAGTCTATGATTTTTTGCGGTTCGCCGCCGGGATCTATTATTACGGCCTCTCTGGTGACAGGGCAATATACTACGTAACTGTTTGTAGCCATTATACCTACAACATTCGTTATTATTTTTGGAGAATCTTTACTCATAATCTGCTTTGAATTCAGTTAGAAGTGATGTGACATAGTCAGAGCCAGTGAAAACGCGGCGTATTTTAAATCAAAATTAGCGTTGTGAATTTCGAAATCACTCTGGGCCAGCTGGAATCTGGTTTCCACACCCGCGGAAAACCTGTTTGTAATAAAATAGTTGAACCCTAATTCCGCGTGGACTCCAGGCGCGAAACTGTTTTTGGAAACCGTTTCTTCCGGATTATCATCGTAGGGCGTATCAGTTCCGGCAAGATATGAGTCGGTATTCAATCTTGCCAGAGAGAGAACAGCGGAAAATCCACCCGCTACATAGGGGCAGAGTTTTCGCGGCATAGGCTTTGAGAAATAATGTTTAAGCCCCAGATCCAGATTGAGAAGGTATATTTTTAATTCACGGCTGATATCAAGATCGGTAGGATCATCGTTTGTTACATAATCACCTTCACCTGCCGCATTCAGATATGAGAAGTTCAGCTTTGTTGTTACATAGAATTGAGGAGCAATTATTTGATCATATCCAAGCTGCATGTAGGGTGAAGTGGATATTTTATCGAAGTTATCTGAGCCGTTTCTTTCTTTAGCCCAGAATTCAAGGTGATCGGTAAGGTTTGTAGCATCAGGGCCGTCCATGAAACCAATATTTAGGTTAATACTTCTGCCCGGCACGGGGCCATACATTTTCCTGTCTCTGAAGACTACCTGCGCTGAAACGGGTATCGAAACAGTCAGGAGGAGTATTGAAACAAAACTTAGTAGTATGGACTTTTTCATAATTTCTCCGATCCTTCGAACGTTTCAGTTCTTGTGGGGCTGTTTTAAAATATAATCAGCCTGCCTTCTTGTCAAACTCATAAATCAGAAAGAGTTGCTACTTGTTTGGAACAACGCATAGAAATTTAAGTTTGCTTTCTCCCGTATTTATGAATGAATGTTTTTTACCTTCCGGCACGAAGATAAAATAACCCTTTGAGAAATCTTTTTTATCATTTTCAAATTCAAGTCTGCCCTCGCCTTCGAGGATATAGACTTCATGTTCCCAGGGGTGCTGATGAAACGGGGTTCTTCCTCCCTCGCCGACCTCAAATAAGCGCATGGCAAAGTTTCTAGCTCCGTCACTTTCAGAAATCAGCCATCTGATATTTACATTCTTTGCTCCCTCAGTATCTACATCCACCGCCTTGACATCTACCGCTTTATTTATTTTTAGATCCGCCATATCCGCCTCCTTTTAAATAGATAATAATACCTGCTAAAGGTATTTATTCTAACGCAGACTACAAGGCGAGTCTAAACCAGAACCGGTGTCCGGACAAGTTAAAACAGTTTTCAGGTTATTGTCCCGCTTGACAGTTGTATGTTAAAGAGGTTATTTTGGGGCTGAATAGATTTAACAGCGCCCTTTATAATTCAGTCCAGGCGGAAAATATTGGAACGCGTCCTTTTTGTATGTACAGGGAATACATGCCGAAGCCCTATGGCTGAACTATTGGCGAAGAGGAAGATGGCTGGTTTTGAAAATTTATCCTTTTCGTCCGCCGGGATATCCGCGCGTGACGGACAACCAGCTTCACCTCTGGCGATAAGTGTCCTTTCTGAAATGGGCATTGACCTCTCTTCTCATAGAGCTTCCAGACTGACACGGGACAAGATAACAAATTCCGGTCTTATCGCGGCCATGACGCCGCTTCATAAATCAGCTGTGCTGGATATTGATCCGGAAGCTGAACCGAAGGTGATTGTTCTCGGGGAATTGGACGGGCGGAGAAAAACCGCCGATATCATAGATCCAATCGGCCGGGGGAGGGAGGCTTATATCGGTGTAAGAGATGAGATAGATCATCTTACCGATATCTTGAAAGATTACATCACCGAAAGGTTTAACCTTGGAGGTGATATGCCGGACTGATAGAATTGGGATGATCGGGTTTTCCCATACGGATTATTCCCATTCCGGTATTGGATTTTCCCGGGCGATTTTACAGGCAGCGCGGAATTATCGGCAAAAACTGAGATTGTTGTTGTAACCGCCGGTTATTATTTCTATAATTACCGCGAACTGGGGCGGGTTGTTCCGCCGGGTTCTCTTTTGGGAATTGAAAAATCATTTGTTTAAAGGGAGTGTGAAAATGGCTTTGAAAAAATCAGACAAGATATGGATGGACGGGAAATTTGTCGACTGGGATGACGCTAAGATCCATGTCTGCGCCCATGTTATTCACTACGGTTCGGCTGTGTTCGAAGGAATAAGATGTTATGATACTAAGAAAGGGCCTGCGATCTTCAGACTCGAACCTCATATAAAACGGCTCTATAATTCGGCTAAGATGTACAGGATGGAACCTGAAATACCTATGCGGGAGTTTATGGAAGCCTGCTTTGAAACTATTAGAAAGAATAATATGAAGGCTTGTTATATAAGACCTTTGGTTTACAGGGGTTATAATGAACTGGGAGTTAATCCGTTTAACAATCCGGTGAATTCTTTCATAGTAGTCTGGGAATGGGGGAAATACCTTGGGCCGGAAGCTCTTGAGCAGGGCGTTGATGTCTGTGTATCGACATGGGATAGAATCGCTCCAAACACATTCCCGGCCCTTGCTAAAGCCGGCGCGAATTATATGAATTCTCAACTGATCAAGATGGAAGCTATCAAGAACGGCTACGTCGAGGGTATAGCTCTTGATGCAAATGGTTACGTAAGTGAAGGAAGCGGTGAAAATATCTTCCTTGTACAGGACGGCAAACTCTTTACTCCTCCATTGGGGGCGAGTGTTCTTCCTGGAATCACACGGAATACCGTTATAGAGCTGGCCGAAGGTCTCGGGTATGAAGTGGTTGAAAAACTGATCCCCAGAGAGATGCTTTATATAGCAGACGAGGTTTTCTTTACCGGAACCGCGGCTGAGATAAGCCCAATCCGGAGTGTTGATAAGATCAAGATAGGAGAAGGCAAAAGAGGGCCTATAACAACTGAATTACAGGAACTTTTCTTCAAGGTCCTAAACGCTGAGGTTGAAGAGAAATTCCATTGGCTGGATTTTGTTTATAAGGATTGATTTTATCAGAAAGGGAGGCCTTATTCCATGAAGGTTGCGATTGGTTCAGATCATCGCGGTTTTCCGCTCAAGGTGAGGATTACGGAATTTCTCAGTAAGGAAGGGCACGGCATTCTTGATCTGGGTACAAACGGAACCGATTCCGTCGATTATCCCGATTTTGCAATTCCCGTAGCCGAGAAGGTCGCGAGCGGGGAAGTTGACCGCGGAATCCTGATCTGCGGCAGCGGTATAGGAATGTCAATTGCGGCAAACAAGGTTTCAGGTGTAAGGGCTTCATTATGTAAAACTGCCGGAGACGCTGAGATGACGAGACTGCATAATGATTCAAATGTTCTCGCGCTTTCTGAAAAGAGCGCGGATGACCCCGCGATTGAAGAGCTCGTAAGGATTTGGCTTGAAACACCCTTCGAGGGAGGCCGTCATCTGAGACGAATAAATAAGATTCATGAATATGAAAGCCGTTAAAAGTACTTTTGTTGAAGAGGGGCGATAGGAAATGTTTGAAGAAAATCTATTTGGGTATCTTGAAAAAACAGATCCTGAAATAATGGCAGCGGTAAGGGGAGAGCTGGACCGGCAGCAGAATCAGCTGGAAATGATAGCCAGTGAGAATTTCGCGAGCAAGGCGGTTCTTGCCGCTTTAAGCAATCCGATGCAGAATAAATACGCGGAAGGGTATGTAGGAAAACGTTATTACGGCGGATGTGAATTTGTCGATCAGGCTGAAAGGCTGGCCCGCAGAAGAGTAAGAAAGCTCTTCGGCGCGGAAGGCGCGAATGTTCAGCCTCATTCGGGCACTCAGGCTAATATTACAGCTTATCTTTCATTTATAAAACCCGGGGACAAGATAATGGGCCTGAGTCTGTCACACGGAGGGCATTTGTCACACGGTCATCCCGTAAACTTTTCGGGTATGTTCTTCGATGTTGTTCATTACGAGGTTGACCGCGAGACACGGACATTCAACTACGACGCCCTGGAGAAACAGGTAAAAAAAGAAAGGCCCAAACTTTTTGTGGCTGGAGCAAGCGCCTATCCCAGGTTCTGGGACTGGGAGAGAATTCGCCGGATATGCGACAGCGTCGGAGCTGTAATGATGGTTGATATAGCTCACATAGCGGGTCTTATTGCCGCCGGTGTTCATCCGAGCCCCGTTCCCTATGCTGATGTTGTTACATCCACAACACATAAGACTCTTCGGGGGCCGAGGGGAGGTTTTGTCCTCTGCCCTAAAAAATATAAAAAGAGTGTAAATAAAATGAATTTTCCCGGCACTCAGGGCGGTCCCTTCATGCATGTTATAGCGGCTAAAGCTGTTTGTTTCAAGGAAGCTATGACGGATGAGTTTAAAGAGTATCAGAGGCAGGTTGTTGAAAACGCCTCCAGGCTAGCTTCCTACATAATGGATCACGGATTCGAACTCGTAAGCGGCGGTACCGACAATCATCTCTTCCTTATTGATTTGTCAAACAAAGGGTTAACGGGTAAAGCGGCGGAGAAAGCTCTTGAGAAAGCCGGTATAACAGTAAACAAGAATACTGTGCCTTTCGACGAGCAAAGCCCCTTTGTGACTTCTGGGATTAGAGTCGGCACTCCGGCGCTTACTACCCGCGGGATGAAGGAAGCTGAAATGGATCTTATAGGTGAGATGATCGTAAGGGTTCTTGAAAACCTTGAAGATGAGAATATATTAGCGGAGGTCAGGAAAAAGTCTTTTGAACTTGCAGGGAGTTTTCCGCTCTATAAATAATTATGAGTTTTCCTCAAGGAGCGGCCCCCGCGCGGCTTGCGAGAGAATGAATGTTATAGTTTCCAGACGCTGTCCGCCGATAAAAACGAATCTTTTCTTTTACTCCCCGGAGTGTTTATGAGCAGACCGACCTGGGATGAATATTTTATGAAGATAACCCGTCTTGTCGCTGAGCGTTCGACATGTTTAAGGCGTCAGGTGGGAGCTATTATAGTAATAAAGAAAAGGATAATTTCAACAGGTTATAACGGAGCTCCCAAAGGATTGGAGCATTGTCTGGATATAGGGTGTCTGCGGGTAAAAATGGAAATCCCTTCGGGTGAAAGACAGGAATTGTGCAGAGGTGTTCACGCTGAACAGAATGCTATAATACAAGCGGCCGGTGGAGGCATAGATATGGAAGGGTCTACTATGTACTGCACAGATTCTCCCTGTGCCACCTGCTCTAAGATGATTATTAACGCGGGGATCAGAAAGCTGGTTCTCGGAAGGAAATACCCCGATAGACTGGGGGAACAGCTTATAAATGCGGCGGGGATTGAAACGGTGTATTTAACCCCTGTTACGGAGGAAGAAAATAAACCGTAAAAGGAGGATGATTTGCGTTGTCCCGCGTGCGGTAATGAAGAAGATAAGGTTGTTGACAGCAGATCCACCCGTGATAATTCGGCTATCAGAAGACGCCGGGAATGTCTGTCCTGCGGATATAGATTCACCACCTACGAAAGCGTTGAGCAGAGACCTGTTATGGTCGTTAAGAAAGACGGCAGCAGGGAGCGTTATTTAAGAGACAAAATGCTGGACGGCATTCTCAGAGCGTGTGAAAAACGGCCGGTTTCAATCGAAACACTCGAAAAACTGGTAGATGAAGTTGAGCGTTCAGTCTCAAGCAGCATAAGGGATGAAATTCCAACAGAAGAACTGGGCAACGAGATTATGAAGAGACTCGTGTCTGTTGATCAGGTTGCCTATGTCCGCTTCGCTTCAGTCTACCGGGATTTTAAGGATATTTCCCAGTTTCTTATGGAATTGAAGGTACTCCTGGGAAAGGATAAATAGTAATTCAATTGTAACCCGGGTACCCGGAAACCTCTGAAAGGAGAAAAGCATGATTCTAAGCGAACGCTTAAGAGCAATCTTTTCAATGGCGGCGATTTTTGCGCTTGCAATCTCCTCTATTCATTGTTCTTCATCTCCGTCCCCCGGAGAAGTAGAGGGGAGGAGCGGGGAAAAAATAGAGTTGCGGTTCAACCCGGAGGTAGGAGATATATCAAAGTACAAGGGCACCCATACAAGGGAAATGAACTTTTACGGGATGAATTATAGAATAATTACAACATACAGGATGGTTAATTCTGTGAGAGAGAAGACAGAAGAGGGGAATAACACGGTCAGGATCAAGTGCCTCGAACAGGACAGCAAGATGGTTAAAAAGGGAGAAACAAGGAGTTTTAATAATCCTGTAAAAGCCGAGGGAAGAACAATAGAGGTCGTTGTATCACCTGCCGGTGAGGTTAAGAATGTTAAGGGTTTTATCACAGGGATGAAGGATGAGGAGCTGAAAAACTTTGCAAAAAAATGGTTCTTTGAATTGCCGGAAGAATCGAAGGTTGTTGGGGACAGCTGGCAGAAAGAGATTGCCGACAGTACAGAAACAAGGGTTGTAAGCGGTATTCGCGAGTATACACTGGAGGGCATTGAATCGGTAGATGGTATTGAGGTTGCCTGTATAAACGGTACCTCCGAAATGGATGTTTACTCCGAATCGGAGCAGGGTACAGTTGAAGGGACTACGAAAGCTACTTTTGAGGCAAAAATCGCCCTTGAAGGAGGATATATAATTTCAGCCAGTGTCAATTCCGAAATGAAGGGAAAGATAACAGGTATCAATCCGGAAACCGCTAAGAAGGAAACAAGGGATATAACGAGTTTTTCCTACGACAAAGTTCAATTCTTAGAGTGATCGTGAGAAATGTTGTCTGATGGAGAGAAGAATGAAAAACTTGTAGAGATGGGGCTTCTCGATCACCTGGAAGAACTCAGGTCCGGGTTAATATCTGTCATAGCTGTGTGGCTCGGGCTTTCTATAATTCTGTGGTTCTTTTCAGACCGTTTAATCGATTTTCTCCTGGCAGGCATCCCCCTGGAAAGTCTCTATTTCAACGCTCCCGCGGAAGCTTTCATGACACGTATGAAGCTCAGTTTTATCGTGGGGTTTCTCCTCTCTTTTCCCTATATTCTTTTCCGGATATGGGCTTTTGTATCGCCGGGATTGTTTTCAAGTGAAAAAAAAGTGGTATTTCCGTTTATCTTTCCTTCAACCCTGCTTTTCTATCTTGGTGTTTGTTTCGCGTACTGGATTATGATTCCCGTAGTGTTGGATTTCCTCATCAAATTCGGAACTGATATGCTGTCGCCGCTTATTTCTGTTGGAAAATATTTTAATTTCGTCGGGAGATTGTGTTTTACATTCGGCATTGTATTTCAGCTGCCTCTGGCGATTATATATCTTGTAATTTCCGGAGTTGTTTCTCCTTGGAAATTGCTCAGGCAGTGGCGGTGGGTAGTACTGACTGTTTTTATAGTAGGCGCTTTTCTAACACCTCCAGATCCTGTATCTCAGCTCCTTATGGCCCTGCCCCTTATTGCTCTTTTCTTTACAAGTGTTGCTCTATCGATCTTTATCAGAAAGTCCGGCGGAAAAGATAGGTAAATACTGAAAATAGCTTGAATCCTGCCCTCAGGAGTGATAGATTTCAGAGTTCG